>JAJYVN010000276.1 GCA_021791995.1 Bacillota bacterium | reverse complement strand
TGGGCCACCCGACCCCAGCTCGCTCGACCAACCAACGTTAAGCTGGGTGGGCGGAAATGGGGAAAAACGGATGCTGCCTAGCACCACAATTTTGGGATGCACCCCCGAGCAGGCGGGCAAGCTCCACCGATTGGTCGATGTCCCAGCCGCCGGAGGGCACCCAATCGGTAGCGGAGACGCGGACAAACACCGGGTGATCGTCCGGCCAGACCGACCGAACCGCATCCACCACCTCAAGGAGTAGCCTACACCTGCCCTGGAAGCTACCACCATACGCATCCGTACGCCGGTTGGAGACCGGGGATAGGAACTGATGCACCAGGTACCCATGGGCGGCATGAATCTCGACGACCTCAAATCCAGCATCCCGTGCCCGCCGTGTTGCATGAGAAAATGCCTGCACCACGCGGCCAATGCCATCCCGGTCGAGCTCCGACGGCACCGGCTTATCCCCAAAAGCCAGGGGACTGGGACCGACCGGCGTCCACCGATCCCCGGGCCGCTCCACCATGGTCGAAAGCACCGTCGCCGCCTTGCGGCCGGCGTGTGCCAGCTGAATCCCCGGAACCGCGCCCTGACGGCGGATAAACCGCGACACCGCCTGGAGTGGCTCGATTTGGCGATCATCCCAGAGCCCCAGGTCGACCGCAGCGGTGCGACCACACGGCTCAACGGCGGTCGCCTCGGTGAAGACCAAGGCCGATCCCCCGCGCGCCAGCGCCCCTAGATGCACGAGATGCCAGTCATTGGCCATTCCATCCCGTTCCAGGCAGGAGTATTGGCACATGGGAGACACAACAATGCGATTGCGCAACTCTACCCCGCGCAGCGAAAGGACGGAGAACAGGCTCAAGCCTTGTCGCCCGCCCGCCCCTTGAGGAGCCACCCCGTCACCGTCACGACGCGCTTTCCCAAATACTTCGCCCCTGTGACGATCTCCTCGGGGAGGTCCGGCTGACCGTTCATGGCGGCAACGCTCACACCGTAGGGATTCCCCCCAGCCCCATACACCGCCGGGTCGGTGTATCCGGGCGGCACCACCATGCAACCCCAGTGATACATGGTGTTATACAGAGCGAGCAGCGTGCTCTCCTGGCCGCCGTGCTGATTGGCTGCGGAGGTGAACCCAGCCGCAACCTTGTTCGAGAGCTTTCCCTGTCCCCAAGCTCCCCCTGTCGAATCGAGAAACTCCTTGAGTTGCCCCGCCACGTTACCGTAACGCGTCGGCGTACCGAAGATGAAGGCATCCGCCCAGATCAGATCCTCCACCGTGGCCTCTGGAACATCCTTGGTGCGATCACGGTGGGCCGCCCACGTCGGGTTGGAACGAATGACCTCCTCTGTCGCCCGCTCCGCAACCCGGAGGAACCGCACCTCGGCACCGGCCTCGCGGGCTCCCGCCTCCACCGCCCGGGCTAGCCGATACACCGTACCTGTGGCGCTGTAGTAAACAATCGCGACCTTCGGCTGCACTGCTTGTTCGCCCCCTTCTACGAAATTGTAACCCAATCATCGGCATTTGATGATGTATACCACACAGCAAAACGTCCGACACGCAGCCCAGGCTCACCATCCGCTGCCGTAGCCTGGCGCGTGGGGCACACGCCGGAACTCCATTTCACACCGTTCGGTAGCGACTGATGGCAATGCTGACGAAGACCACCAGGATCGCAGCGATCCAGACAAACGACTGCCAGAGCCAGTGGCCGACCGGCGCGCCGGTAACCAAGGCCCGAACAGCATCAATGGTGACACTGACGGGCTGAACATTGGCAAAGTCCCTGAGCCATGTTGGCATCGTCTGCACCGGCACGAACGCCGAACTGGCAAAAACCAGCGGAAAGATGGGCAGAAACCCAGCCAGCTGAGCCGTCTCGGGATCCCGCACCGCCAAGGCGACGGCGGCGAAGACCCAGGAGAACGTATAGCCAAACAGTAGCACCAGTCCCATGGCACCGATGTCGGCAACAAAGGAACCATGGAAGCGGAACCCGACCAGAAGCCCCACCGCCACCATCAGTAACACCACGATCACATTGCGGCAGAGATCGGCAATGGTGCGCCCTGCCAGGACAGCGGAGCGTGCCATGGGCAAGGCGCGAAACCGATCGACGATCCCCTGTTTCAAGTCCTCGGAAAGCCCAACCGCCGTGGACGCGCCGCCGAAGAGTGCGGTTTGCACAAAGATACCTGGCAGAAGGTAGTCGACGTAGTCTCCTCCCGGCGTCTTAATCGCACCACCGAACACATAACGGAAGAGCAACACAAACATGATCGGCTGAATGCTCGAAAATACCAAGAGTTGCGGTGTCCGGACGATATGCACCAGGTTGCGCCATGCCATGCCGAGAATGTCGCGGATACCGAGGTCCCATCCGTTGCGGACCGGAGCAATGTCCTCTGTCATGATGACCGCCTCCCCCAACGCTTGGGCCCTTGTGCCGCCGCTGGCTCCACGGCGGTGCGGTTCCCGGTGAGCGCAAGGAACACATCATCGAGGGAGGGGCGGCGCAGAGCAATATCCTGGAGTGGGACCTCCCCCTGGAGCAAACGAGCCGCCGCATCCAGAACCACCTGCGCATCCTGGTGCGCAGCGACGCTCACGGTGTTGCGCGCGGGATCGATGCTTGGGGCACCGCTCCCCACGCCCACCAGCAGTTCCCTGGCCCGTTCAAGGTCCTTGGGATCCGCGACCGCCACCTCGAGCACCGCACCCCCAAGCCGATCCTTGAGTTCGTTGGCGGTTCCCTCCGCGATCACCTTGCCCTGATCCAGCACCGCCATACGAGCCGCCAGACGCTCTGCCTCCTCGAGGTATTGGGTTGTCAAAAGAACGGTAACGCCGTCCCGCACCAGGTCCTCTACATACACCCAGAGCTCCATGCGGGTACGGGGGTCAAGGCCGGTAGTCGGCTCATCGAGAATGAGTACCCTGGGGCGCCCGACCAAACTAGCTCCGAGATCCAACCGTCGGCGCATCCCCCCAGAATAGGTGCGGACGGGACGGTCTGCAGCATCGGTCAACGAGAACCGCTCAAGCACCGCCTCTGCGCGCGGCCCCCACTCCCGCCGCGGCAAATGATAGAGACGAGCCACCAACTTCAGGTTCTCGCGTCCTGTCAGGGTCTCATCCACCGCCGCATACTGACCCGCAAGCCCAATGACCGACCGCAATTGCGCCGCATCATGCACCACATCGTAGCCCGCGACTACGGCCCGACCGTGGTCCGGCCGCAAAAGTGTCGTCAAAATGCGCACCAGCGTCGTCTTTCCCGCCCCGTTGGGTCCGAGCAGCCCAAACACAGTTCCGCGCGGAACGGTGAGATGAACATCGTCCAAGGCGATCGTCGACCCGAATCTCTTGCCGATACCCTCCACCGTGATTTCGTCCGTCGTTCCGATGGCGCACCGCTCCCCGATTGCGTCCTTAGCGTACACAAAAGGATTGCATGACCTACGCAAGCTGTCAAGCTGATTTGCGCAAGGCATAGGACGCAGACCCCGGAGACACAATCCTTTGGGATGACAGAAGGGAGATGCTGTAGTGGGCGACGACGGCCCGTCCCCCGACCCCTCGCTCCCACGCACCGATTTAGCGGTCGATTCCCTCCCTGAACACGGGCAGACCGAGACCTCCGAGCCTCCGCGCGGCGTCCGAGTCGCCACTGAGGTGCACGAGGGCATCGAGATCACCCGCGTCGTGGTGGAATCGGACGAAGGAGGGCGGGCGATCGGAAAACCCCCTGGCAGCTACATCACCGTGTCGGCCCCCGAAGTGCCCCCGCGCAGCACTGAAGCCAGGGAAACAACGGCCCGGCTGCTGGCCAGGGAGCTAGAAAGCCTTTTGCACCTGGATGAAGACGGCGAGGCTTTTGTGGTGGGCCTTGGCAACTGGAATGCGACGCCCGATGCCCTCGGACCGCGCGTCGTGTCGCAGATCCTGGTGACACGGCATCTCCACGGGCAGGTCCCTGCGAACCTGGTGGAGGGGACCCGGCGTGTCTCTGCCCTGGCTCCCGGCGTTTTGGGTCTGACCGGAATCGAGACGGGCGAGATCATCCGCGGCATCGTGGAGCACATCCACCCCACCGTGGTCATCGCCGTCGATTCATT
>JAJYVN010000275.1 GCA_021791995.1 Bacillota bacterium | reverse complement strand
GAGAGGGAACCATGGGCAACCGGCGCAAGCCGGATTGGGGCGGCACGAACAACGGTTGTCGCGGTTTGTCAGGCAAATCGGGCAGCAGTTGACACCACCATTCGGCGGAGTGATCACATGCCAGCCAGGCCGGAGAGCGAGGTGTCGAAGTCCTCCGGTAACAGTTCGCTCAATCGCCGCACGCGATCCGCCGAGGAGTCTGCGTCGATTCCGTGATGCAGCGAGATGGCCTCGAGCGCACCACCAGGGAGTAGTGTGCCGCTCTCACGCAAGATGCGCACGGCCTGCCGCCGCATGGCTCGCTCGAGCAAGTTCCGCACAAGCCGGGCGTTCCCCGTGGTCAGTGCCGCCGCCGATCCAGGGGACCGCAGGAGAAACTGTACCCGTGCACGCGCGGCGGGGCTCAGGTGATAGTCGCGGAGTTGCAACATGCGGTCGATGACCTCTGCCAATTCGGCAGCAAGCAGGTTCGGGAATTCGAGGTGGAGGGCGAACCGGGAGCGGAGACCAGGATTGGTGCAGAGATAACGATCCATCTCATCCCCATACCCCGCCAGGATCAGGACAAACTCGCTGCGGTGGTCCTCCATGGCCTTCACCAGCACGTCAGTCACCTCACGGCCGAAGTCACGCTCCCCACCTCGGGCCAGTGAGTAAGCCTCGTCAACAAAGAGCACCCCACCCAAGGCGCGCTGCACCACCGTTTTCGTCTTTGCCGCTGAATGCCCCACATACTCCCCCACCAGGTCCGCACGCTCCACCTCCACCAGGTGCCCTTGCCGTAACAGTCCGAGACCCGCGAAGAGCCGACCCAGAATCCGCGCCGTCGTCGTCTTACCTGTTCCAGGGCTGCCACGGAAGATGGCGTGCAACACAACCGCCTCCGCCCGAAGGCCTGCGGCACAACGTTGCCTTTGGACGAGGGCGAACGCAACAAGTTCCTGGATCACCGTCTTGACCGAGCGAAGGCCCACAAGCGCGTCCAGTTGACCAAGAGCTTCATGCACGGCGGCTTCGTCCATCGGCTTGGGGCTCTGGATCCCCCGCGCTGGCGTGGCCGCCCCTTCCACGGCGCGACCACTCAAACGCGCAGCATCCGGGCCACCGGTCGTCAGCCGCACCGCCACGGCGATCCCCCCCGCCGCGTATCGTACGTCGACGTATCACCGCAGGTGCCCGTCACACTGCGACGCATGCCACGTGGCGTTCGTCGGAGCATTGATCTCCATCCACTCGATGTGCCGGTAACTTTCTACTATCTCCCTTTGCAGGCGATGTGATCTATGCTGTAGCTGACGGGAATCTATGCCTCAGCGAATTCCAGGAGGCAATGCCATTGTCATAAGAGATAGCCGGGAGGCAGTGCCCCCTGGCGGGGATGGCAGGCTGCGTGCCGAAGCGATGCCATCGGGATCCAGGAGCGAGCCGGAGATACGGATGGCGAGACAGGAGGAAGGGGATGGCCTGAATGAGTGGCCATCCCCTTCCTCATACGTGCGAGAGGATACAGGAGATCAGAAAGGCAGCTGATCGTGGTCATCGTGATCCAAGATGGAGCGGAAGAAGTGCTCCTCGACTTGGCGGGAGGAGGGTTGTTTGTCGGTGTAGATGCGGGTTGTAACGAGGTGGCGATCGCCGAGCTCGGGGCAGTAGGCATCCATGGCGAGCTGATGGAGGGTGAGATAGAGGCGAGCGATCGAAGCAGGTTCGAGGAAGCGGATGCGAAGGTCGGACGAGGTGAGATGCATGTCCAACTGGGCGAGCTTGTAGCGGGCGATCGGATTGCGGCGTACGACGGTGGACACCAGGGTGTAAGGACGAGGGCCAAGGGTGATGTCCGACAAGGGAGCACCTCCGATTAATCTTCGAGTTCGCTGACCGCACGGCGGACGCTGTGTTCTTCGACGAGAGGGGTTTGGGCGAGTGCAGCATCCAGTAGCGCATGGGTCGCCAAGTTGCCGAGGGGGCGCAGTAGACCACGGGAGTGGGTGTGCAGCAACTGGAGGGCAGCCTCGGTGAACAGGGGCCGGTCGATACCGGCCCGTGCCAGGGCATCCGTCACAAATGCAGTGGTCTGCGGCAGAGTCAGCGGACCGAGAGAGCAACGCACGGTAACACGCTGAGCGACCGCCTCGAAGGTTTTGAAGCGGAGCATGGCGCGAAGATGGCTTTGCCCGCTGACGATCAGGGTGAAGGGGCTGATGGCGTCGCAGTCGCCGGTGTTCTGAAGGTAGCGCAACTCGGCGACCATGGTCGGCGAAAGTTCGTGCCCTTCGTCGATGAGGATGAGCGGATGTTTGCCTTGGGCGGAGAAGTCCGAGAGCAGGCTCTGGAACTGCGACCGCGCACGACCGGCCGCAAAGGCGGGCAACACACCGAAGTGCTCGAGGACACGGCCGTAGAAGGAACGCGGGGAGAGGCCACTGTCCGCGATATAGACGGCAGGATGGACGTTGGGATCGAGGCTGTGCAGGAAGATGCGCAACGCAGCGGACTTGCCAGAGCCGGGGTCCCCGGTAAGCAGGGCAAACCCGTGGCTGGCCTGAGCAAATGCCAGACGTGCCAGCAATTCATCCAGGGCAGGCCAGCGAAACATCGCGTCCATCGCGGGTGCCTTCGGGAAGGGAAACGTGCTGAGACCGATCTCTGCCAACGGTTGTGGTATCACTGGGCATCCCCGTCCTTCGGGGTCGCGAAGTGCATATGACCCGCCTGGGCAAAGCGCTGTTGTTCGTCGTGACGTTCCAGCAACGCATGGAAGGGGGTGCGTTCGGTCTGCTCGGTGGGGGCCGCAACGTCGGATTCCGGCGCACGGACATGCCGGCTATGCGGGGGGAGCGGGCCCATGGGCTTGGCTTCCCCGTAGCTTTTGCCCTCCCACTGGACCAGGATGGAGGCAAGATCGTAGGGGTCATAGCGGATAGTGACCGTGTGACGTGCGAGTTCGGGCGCCACCTCGAAGTCATGGCCCTCCAGAGAGATCGTGCCGACGGTTGTCACCACGCGGGTGTCCGTCCACAGGAAAGCATGCTTCAGCCTTTGGGGGTCCACCCAGAGGATCGGGTGGTCTGGATGGATATGCCGGAAGCGCTCGACCGGTGCCTGGTGCGTCGCAGAATGCACGCGCGTATTGTATTCGCTGTGCAGCCAGGCGCTGAAGAACTCTTGGAGTCCCGCCAGCGTGCTTAGGCGACCAGCGTTGATCAAGGCTTGGGCCTCATGGCCCCACTGCGTGTCGCAGGTTCGAAAGAAGCGTTCCAGTTTTCCCCTTCCCTGAGGGCGATAGGGACGGGTGTGCTTCGGCGCAATCCCCAACTCCCCACAGGCGGTGGTGAGCATCTTGCTCCGATAGCTCGAACCATTGTCCGAATACAACGCTTCCGGTTTTCCCCGTTGAATGATGGCTCGCTTCAGCACGTCCGCCAAGGCGGGCCGATCATCGGCCGGATAGAGGCGGGCGACCACATGGCGACTGTAGTCATCCAGGCAACCCACCAGATGGATGGTGTGCTGCCGGCCGTCAGCACCGGGCAAGTAGAGGATCTGGCACGTATCAATCTGCCACATGGCATTGGGATACGGGGACTCTCGCAGGCGGAAGGTTGTGTCCTTATGGGACACCTCTGCCCTGCTGACGCCAGCGCGACATAGGGCCTCGCTCAGTGTGGTACGTTTGATCCGCCCCACCTCGGTCAGTCCCTCCAACTCCAACAGGCGGATGATCGTTCGTACCGATCGCTCGGTGTCCTCCTGCCGTAATGCGATCGCGCGCTGCATCACGTGCTCCGGCAGCATCCGGTGCACTCCCTTGTCGACCCGCTCCTCGGGAACAAGGCCGCTATATCCTTGCGCTTTGTAGTGCGCAACCCAGCGTGTGATGGTCCGGGCGTGGATACGGATCACCCGGCCGTCCGCCCTCTTCCAAAGACGCGCGGATAAATCCCGCAGGAGATGCGTTCTCTCTCCTTTCTCCAACGGCCGAACGACCAACGGTGCGATGACCTTGTAGATACTCATTGAAAAGTGTACCGGTTTCGCAGTGAAAAACGGACCACCCCGGATTTCCAGCTCGGGTCACGGAAGCGCGCCCTCCGACCCTCCTGGCAAAGAGTCTATC
>JAJYVN010000274.1:3485-4118 GCA_021791995.1 Bacillota bacterium | reverse complement strand
CCGCGCCAAACCCATCAAAGACATCTATCTCCTTCCGCTCGATCGCCGCTTCCGTTCCTTCCTCACCGCGCCCTTACCTCACCCCTCCCCCCCGCAGCTCACCGAATAGGTACCCCACACCCTGGTGAGCGGGATCCTGAACCTGGCGGAGCCTGCCCTGCTGCTCGGAGGCGATCACGAACTGCTTGAGCCGGGCCTGTTGGGCGATGGTGACCGGCTGCAGCATGTATTGCAGCCGACACGGACCTGGCGTGGACTCGAGCGATGCGACCAGCGTCTCCATGAGCATGTTCTGGTAGTCCCGCTGGCTCTTCAGCGGCAGCGTCCAGGTGCGGGCCAGCGCCCCCTGCGTGCACCAGGGCCAATCGCGTGCCGGGTACCAGCGTCCTCGGCGATCGGTGATGCGCGGCGGCTCCCCTTCCCACGGCACAAAGCGAATGTTGGTGTACTTGCTGTGCCAGGCGTCCTGGATCGCGGCGGCGTATGACCCGGGTACCGTCAGCACGAAGTGCATCCCGCCCTCGGCGGTGTCTTCGGGCTTGATCACCTCAAAGCACCACCAGGACTGCCCAACCGAACCACCGCCATATCGGGTGCGGAGGACTTTGGCAATGGGGTCGAAGAGGCGCATGA
>JAJYVN010000274.1:0-3475 GCA_021791995.1 Bacillota bacterium | reverse complement strand
TCGGGACCGAGCATGATCTCGAAGGATCGCATCGCACGCATCCGGGATGCCCGATACAACACAAGTGGCGTACAGCGAAGGACCAGGTACAGTGCAGTCGCCGCCACCGCAAACGGCAGAAGCCGCAGCGCATCCCGACCCGTGATGGTGAGCGCTGCCCTCGCCATCGCGTGCGTCAACACGATTCGGTGGGACGGCATTGCATGTCCTTGGGTACCAGGCAGCATCCAGGAGCGGAGGAAGCCCCCGAGACTCTGGTGCGTGGTGGTGAGGTAGACCCAAAGCAGGGCAGCGATTGCCGCCATCGCGAGCAGAGGCCAGTGACGGGCCATGGTGGATCCCTCCTGATTCGATCCGTTGTGGGCCTGACTGGTCGAGCAGGAACGGGCCATATACCATGCAGTGGGCGTCGGTTGGCGCTGCACGGAAGGAAGCGATGATGCGCGTGGATGATTCCTCCGGATCACCGGTTCGCCGCGTCCCACGCATGCTCTCTGGGTCGCGAGTTTGCCTCCGATCTTTCAAGGCGGCGGATTCTCCCCTTCTCTACGCGGCTGCGCAGGAGTGCCTTGCCGAACTCATCGATCGTTTCCCAAACGACGTGCCGCAGTTGGCCACTCCGGCGGGCACCAGGGCGTACATCGCCCTATGCCGCAACAATTGGCGCGAACGAAGCTATCTGGAGTATGGGGTCTTTTTGAAACGAGACGAGGCCCTGCTGGGAGACATCGCCCTGGAGGCCAACTGGGAGTCGCGCGAGTTCGATCTGACATACTGGTTACGTCCGAGCCCCCGAGGCAAGGGATTCGCGACGGAGGCGGCGTCTCTGGCAACGGAGTTTGCCTTTCGCTCCCTGGGCGCCCGCACGGTAGAGGTAGGGATCGATCCCGATAACCACGCCAGCCGCCGTGTGGCCGAGCGATTGGGATTCACCTACGTAGGAACACTCGAACAGCAGGGTTATCACGTCGGAACCCGCGAAGGGGCGCGGTACATCTACCGGACCAAAGCGCCATAACGTACAGCTCCCGGTTCGGCTTCGGAAGGTCATCACCCGTCCCGGGAGCCCGCTGACGGCACATCTGCCAGGCAACCGTGGTCGACTTCTACCTCTGGACGAGGGTACGTGAGAAGCGGGTGGCGTATCCCCACCCGCCGAGCGCCAGGCGCCGTGCCTCACCGGGGAAGGTTAGGGCGCACCCCGTGAGCAGAAGGATCACGACCGCACCGATCAGCCCGGCCCATGGGCGCGATTTTGCCCTGGTCCCGCCGGAGGCTCCGGGATCTCCGGGCAACCCGTGCAACCGCAACGCAAACCACCGGGAGTGGAAGACCCATCCCACGTTCTCCCACTTCCAGGGGAAGTCGCCGCGTGGAACGGTTCCGAGGATCTTTTCCATGTCGCGTTGCGCATTCGCGGATAGCTCGGGACCTGAGAGCAGCAGCCTCGGCTCGTGGGTCCCGACTTTGGGCAGGATGCCCAGCAGGGTCTGCAACTCCCGCAGCGCGGACGCGTCCCGCCAGGAGACCACCACGACCTCGAAGCCCGCCCCACCGACCCAGCGCAGCGTTTCGTGCCAGGCGGACTCGGCGTCGGCACCTCGACTCACCCGCCAGGGCTGCGGGCATCCGAGGTCGCAGACGATGATGTCCGCTGCGATCCGGCGCAACAGCGCGTCGGGCCCCTCGGCCGCCTCCGGTCGGTGCACCGCAATGCGGGCCGCGCCGCCTTCGGTGTACCCACGGAGGAGAACCTCCGCGTACCCGTGCCGCTCGGAGAGGTCCACCACGGCGATCGATGTGCGAGGCTGCGCCTCCATCTCTGCCATGGCCCAGGCGCAGGCCGCCGTGGTGGTGCCAGCACGTGGCACCGCTCCGATGAAAGCGGCTCGGCGGTGCAGCGTGCTTTTCGCTCCGTGCGTGTCGATGTCGCCTGGGACGGCATCCTTGGGTTGGACTCAGAAGCGGCAACCAATCGCGTGTCGATGGGCATGGCACTTCCTCCCTACGTCTGAGGGTCTGGGCTACTCTGGAACAGCAAAGGCGAGGCGGTAAGCGCTGGAACGACAAGCGAAGCGGCAAGAGCCAAGGACCCGGGGTGTCTCCCAGGGGCCTCAGACGCCAAGCGTAGAGTGGCTCATCCTGCGGCGGCTCGATGATCTGCGGCGCGCGCAGGACGACCTGCGTCGTGGGTAAGACAACCTTCGGCCGGACGTGAAGGCATTCGGCACCCAGATCAACAAGCTGGATGCCAAGATTGACTCCCTGCGCAACGGCTCCCTGGGGTTGCTCCTCCTGGCCATCCTGGAGCTCCTGGCCCGGCGCCGCTCCGAAAACCAGAGATAGGTAGAGGGTAAGGACGCCCACGGTTCAGCGGGCAGGGCTGTATTGAACCGGGAGGCCGTTCCAGGCGATCGACACGGCGCGCGGCCCTGGTGCCGTCGACGGTCGGAACGGCTGCATGTGAGGACCCCCAGCGCATCCGGCGCCGTTCAGTCGACTGCGGGCTTACGGGCCACGACCGAGAGGCCCCTCACGCCCACAGCGGCCGCATCGACACCCAACGCGTCGATGGCCGCCCGAAAGTCCCGCTCAAAGGCCTGTTCGATCCCGGCTGAGGCCGTCGGCGGCAGCCCGCGCGCCATCAGAGCAGAGAAGCGCGTCTGCCGGGCGACACCGACAGCAATCTCCGCGCTCGGGGGACGCAAGGTTTCCCGCGAGGCCATCACAATCCGATCGACCACTAGGCCCGCAGCCTCAAGATACCGGACCAACTGCTCCTGGGGGATCCCGAAGGAACGCTCCGGCACCCCGTTCGCCCGCAGTTGGGCGCGGATAGGGGCGAACGCCCGCTCCCACGCCGCGCCCAACTCCTCGTCCACGCCGACCACGAGGCCCACGCGGCCACCGGGGTGGATGATCCGCGCCATGGATTGGATGGCCACCGGTTCGTTGGTGAAGTGCAGGAACGTCGCGCCGAGCACCAGGTCGGCGCTGTCCGGGGCGAGCGGCAACTCCTCCACAGGGGCGGCGAGAAAGCGCACCCAATACAGCCCCAATTGCTCCGCACGCTGCCGCGCCACCCGCAACTGCGCCAATGAGGGATCGGTGACAAGCAGTTGCCCCCCCGCGCCAATGCGCTCGGCCAAGCCGCCATCGAAGGTAATGCGGCCGGATCCAGCCCCAACCTCCACGACGACCGAACCCGGCTGCGGATCGACGAAGTCCACGAACTCCTTGGCCTGTGCCACAGCGCGGACGTATGCTTGGCGGAAGTAGTGGCAAATCTCATAAATTCGGGGGTCTATGGCCCGGAATCGGCGCATTATTCCGTTAAGAAGGCGCCAGCACGAATGCGAAGTCACTCAGGAGCGTCGTCAGGACTTCGTTCAGTGTTCCTTCGAAAGGCGTCGGTTCCCACCTGCCCCGATGATCGGCCATACCGAGTTGGTAGTGGCCGCCTGGCAGGGAGGTG
>JAJYVN010000273.1 GCA_021791995.1 Bacillota bacterium | reverse complement strand
GCATCGCCTTTTTGCACCCACCCCATCGCCACCTATGCAACTCAGCATGAGGCCTGGGGTGCGAAATGTCCAGTGGTTTTTCGCTACCGAATGGGGAACGAACTTCTGGGACTAAGCACTAGTCGACGGTCGCCGAGCCGAGTTCCCACCGCCCCTGCAGGCCCTTGATCTGGTGGACCGGCTGCGCAAAAAACTGCGGCCCCACTACGCTCACCAGCCGACGAACCTCGGCAGGATGGGCGTCGATGATGTTCCGCTGCTCCCGGGGATCCTCGCTTAGGTGATAGAGTTCGTCCGGTTCACCGACCGGTCGACGAATAAAGGCCCACTCCGCGTCACGGACGGATCGATCTGGTGCGCCGCGGTATCCGGATATGATGGCCTTGCGGTGTGCATCCGTCGCGCCATGGACGACGGCCGCGAAGCTGCGTCCCGTCATGCTTTGGGTGTATCCCGTCAACCCAAGCAGATCCAAGAGGGTCGGTAGTACGTCCGGGTACGCGACGAGGGCATCGGACACCCGACCGGCTGACCGTCCGGGCACATGCAGCAGCACCGGCACGTTGAGCAACTCGCCGAAAACCCTATCCGCACCCTTCAGGAACTTACCGTGATCCCCCAGGGGATGACCATGGTCGGCGAGCACAAGGATGACGCTGTCCTCGTAATACCCGAGACGCTCCAAGGCATCGAAGAAGGCTCCCAACGCACCGTCCACCGAGGCGACCTCCCCGGCGTACAGCCCGCGGATCTGATCGATTTGCTCCGGCGTGGCCCAAGACGCAGCCTCTCCGCCCATGGGCATGATCAGGCGCGGACCTGCATACCGTTCCGGTCGGTAGGTGTCGTAAGGCACGGGCGGATCCCACGGCTCGTGTGGATCAAACGAATCCACCCACAGGAAAACGTTTTTGTGGGTACGATTCTTCTCGAGCCAGCGCACGGCCCGGTCGACCACCTGGGCAGCGAACCAGTCCCGCGGCTCCTCCCGTCGAAAGTCGTCTGTGTTGGCGAGGTATTTACCAACGAGACCCCGCCAATCCGATCCGTAGGCGGCAGTGACGTAGTCGTCCACACGGCGCAGCGTTGGCGCGCTGTTATACGGATCAAACTCCTGACCGCGAATCCATTCGTACGCGTGAAAACCCTTGTGATAGTTCATGCCGGGAGCACGGTAATGGTAGGTGTCGCTGATCAGGCCGCAGGTGTATCCTTCGCGTTGCAGGATCTGGGCCACTGGTAGATCGGTGGATTGTAGCGGCTCCCATACGCGGGTCGGCAGAAAAAACTGTCCGGTCATCAGTTCGGCACGGATGGGAATCGTCGGCAGATTGCTGGGGTGCGCATGGCGGAAAGCGAGTGCGCGTTGCGCAAAGCGATCAAGGTTCGGGGTTTGGCAGGGCGGGATTGCATCAAAGACCCGATGACCTCCGTGATAGAAGCTGACATGGTCTTGCCGCAGGCTGTCAATACAGACAACAATCAGGTTCACGCCAGCATCCCCCCTGCGCGCGATCGCGCCAGCGCGAGTGAGCGAAACGATTCCCTGCCGATACGCTGATTCCTGCACCCAAAGGCTCCGCGACCTACCATCGGCCGCCCGGGCAAAGCACCCCGACTAGGGCTGTCGTACCTCCCAGGGAACCCGCGTCGACTCACGAACCACGAGCGACACCGGAAGCCGCCAGGCCGCAGTCGGACCCTCGTAGTCGCCAACAACCCGGGCCAGCAGGCGGCGTGCTCCCTGAATACCGAGATCCCGTTTGGGGTAGGCAAGCGTGGTGAGCTTGGGTCGGGTGTACGAGGAGATCGTGTCGCCGAAGCCGACCAGCGAAACGTGCGCAGGAACCGTGAGGCCCTGCGTCTCCAAGGCGTTGAGCGTCCCAAGCGCGAAGATGTCGTTGACCGCCACCACCGCAGTGAACGAGACGTTGCGCGCCATCAGCACTCCCAATGCCCGCATCCCGTCGTCCTCCTGATACCCTGGCACCTCGACCTTTAACGCAGGGTCGATGTCGATCCCTGCGGCACGTAGGGCTGTCGAGAGCCCGGTGTAACGCAACTCAGTCGCCCGGCTCTCTACGTTGCCGAGGAAGGCGATCTGCCGGTGGCCTAAACCGAGGAGGTACCGGCCGGCGATCTCGCCAGCCGCTTGGTCGTCGTGGAGCAAGCAGTCTATCTCTGGTATGGCGACCCCACCCCCGACACCCACGACGGGCACGCTGTGGGCGAGTAGCCGCGGTATCAACTCGCTGTGTAGAATGTTCCATTCTAGGGACACCAAGGCTCCGTCCACTCCGATGGCCAACAGCCGATCTACATACGCCGCCACGCGGTCAGGATCGCCCTGGACTGCCCCGACCAGCACACTGTATCCAGCCTCGTGGGCCGCCTCATCCACGGCGGCCGCCATCTGGCTGAAGAACGGATTGGTGAGGGACGGTACCAGGCAGGCAAGCGTTCGGGTGCGCTTGCCATGCAGAGCGCGAGCAATGAGGTTTGGCCTATACCCGAGTGACGCCACAGCCTCCTCAACCCGGTCTCGGAGCGCGGCCCGAACGAATTTAGTACCGTTCAGGACAGCCGAGACCGTGGACGTCGACACCCGCGCCAAGCGGGCGACGTCGCGGATCGTGGGTCGGGCTCCCACCGCACTGCCGTCCCGCTTCGCGTCCGGGCCCACCGGCGTGTGCACTGTATCGCCCCCCCCGACTAGCGAAACGTTCTCCTGACGGCGGTGAACTCCTTCCCTGGGAACGCAATCCATGCATCAGCCCGCAGAGCCATGCTAACGCTAGCCTGGTGGGCGCTGATGCCCAGTGCGATGCCACGATGCGGGAAATTCGGGTACGGATGGTGTCCACTTGCTTGCAGCGAACGGACTTCGCGTCGGCGTTGTGCACCGCCGCACGCCCGTCGTTGGACGGCGGCCGTTCGCCGACGGCATTACGGGCTAGAGGGGTGCGCGGAGTCTCCGTGAAGCGCAATACCGCAACCGGCCGCGACATGCGCTCGGAGAACGCGGGCACCGGAACAGGATAGCCTCCGTACCACGGGAGAGACAGACCAAGCCCGGCGTTGAAGGTATGGGATCAGGGAAACCGCTGTACGAACAAGAGGCGGCCCGGGCCGCCTCTTGATCCCGGTTTCCCCCCGTTAATTGGTGGGGGTGTGTTTCTTCACGGCAGCACTCACAAGATCCTTGGATTCGGAAACGCCGGTCTGTAGCGCCTGCGCCACCTGCTTCACAGCCGTTTGACTGATTGCGCCGGCACCCTCCAACGCACCACGCACCGCTTCCTCGGCCGCCTTGGAGACATCCCCGCCAACGTGTCCCGTCGCGCCAATCGTACCGCGCACAGCGGCCACCGCCGTTGCCCCGAGGTCACCGCCCACCTCATTCGCACCCTGAATCGCCCCACGGGCTGCGGCGCGCGCAGCGTCGCCGAGGTCTGCGCCCACCTCGCGTGCCGCATGGATCACGCCACGCGTCGTGTTGCTCACCGCACCGGTGCTATCAACGCCCAACTCGCCCGCCGTCTTGACGGCCGAGCCCGTCACCTCACCCACGGCAGCGGTCAAGGCCGCCCCCACATCCGCCGTTCCGCGAATGGTGGTCACCAGCACCTTGGCCACCGCATCGACCGCCGCGCTTCCGACCTCGCCGGTCCCGCTCAGGGTACCGATTAGCGCCCCCTTGATCATCGCCCCAATGTTGTGCTTCTCCATCGTCTCCGCCTCCCTCTTGCTGATTGGATCAAACCATCCAACCAAAGACGGTCTTCGGTAGAGAGGTCGGGTTCCCTCTTCCGCATCAAGATCATCTTGGATCCGTTTCGAGCATCGCGTCGAGTTCGGCACCGAGGAGCACCGCGTAGCTGAAAATATAGACATACAGCAGAAGCAGAATGAAGGCCCCCACACTCCCATACAGCAGGTTGTATGAGTTGAAGTGGGTCAGGTAGATGGAGAAGGCCGCCGAGATGAATAACCACAGCACCACAGCGACCACCGCTCCCAGACTGATCCAACGGAAACGGTGGGGACGGTCCGGCGCAATCCAGTACAGTACCGCCAACAAAATCACGGCAAGGCCGATCACCAAGAGCCAGCGCACCACCGAGGAGACCGACGTAGCGAC
>JAJYVN010000272.1 GCA_021791995.1 Bacillota bacterium | reverse complement strand
TGTCCAGTCCCTCTCAGCGTCCCACCAGCCCCCGGCTCATGCCCCTCCTTCCATCGCCGCCGACAGGTGTTTGGCGCAGCTTACCGAATACTTACCGACCGCACTGAGATGGAGGACTATTTTTGTCTCATCCTGCTTGACAGGTTCCGTGGTCCCCATTTGGTTTATCACGGACACTATGCTCCCAGGTTCAGGTAGGGCTGCGTGATGCCACAAAGACGGGACGGACCCATCGAATACTTACCGTACACTTCAGTCCTTCGTATAAAGGTTAGTCAGTTGCGCGCCAATAGCTGACGGCAAATATCGCAAGCTGCGGTGATAGCCTCGCAATGCCAATTCATATCGGTGGTTTTGGTCTGTTAAGAGTTTTCGAAGTTCTCGTGCTAGAGCTGCGGCATCGCCGTATGGAACTAGCGCGCCGGCGTCACCCACAAGTTCCGGGATCGCACCCACCAAAGTGCCCACTACTGGTACCCCTCTGCGCATGGCTTCTACAAAAGGTATGCCAAACCCCTCATATTGGCTTGGCATAGCAAACACGTCTGCGTTATCATACGCGCTAATTAACTCGTTCTCCGGAAGTTCCCCGCAGAAGATTGCGCGATCGCTTAGTCCCGCTAGGGCAAGTTCCCGACGCACCACAGTACCATTGCCTCTGCCCACGAGTACCAGTTGCCACGGAAGATCTTTTAGTAAGTTAAGACCAGCAATCAGAAAGGCGTGTCCTTTCCTGGCCTCGTCAAGTCGCGCTACGCACAGCACAATGGGTCGGGATGAGTGAAGTTCGAATGCTGGCGGATGCCTTGCCCATGCGACTGGGATGGGGATCGTCACTTGACGGGGAATATGCAACGCGAAGTGAGTTTCGATTTGTCCAGCCTCTGAATTGTTTATCATGATCAGCGTACCTCGGGCACTGGCGAGAGTGATCGTTGCCAGGTTGGCTCTGTCGCGGACGAAAGCGAGGCGAGGTCGGTCGTACGGGTGGAAGTACGGTTGGAAAAATAGACGGGTAGAGGAGGCGCGTGCGTATCTAACCACACACCGGACAACCGACGGGACGAGATGGTGGACATGGATGATCTCTGGGCGACACGCCCGCAATTCATCTTCTAGGTGAACAAGGCGAGCCATGTTAGCGGGTGTTGGCAGTAATGGCTTTCCCAATACGTGCATCGGTCTGCGAAACGCCAGGCGACGAACTGCAATCGACGAAACCTCCTCGACATCCGGTGTATTCACTGAACCGGTCGGCCATGCGGCAAAAGACGTGAGTACGGTAACCTCATGGCCTTGTTCCGCGAGAAAGGCGGCTTCCCATTCCACAACCTTTTCGACACCACCGATATTGGGTGGGAAATAGGGGCTAACGTGGACTATACGCATCTCTGCGCCGCTCCTCTTGCTCCTCTTTGCCATTGTCGCTCCGCGAACCCAGTCGCGCACGGCCGACTCCCTTGGACTCCATCCCTCGCCTGTAAATCTCAAGCGTTTTAACGGCGATCGATCGCCACGCCAGGCCTTGAACGCTTGCGAGCGCCCGCTCGCGCAACAGTTGCAGCGTCGAGAGATTATCCAGCAACGCGGCAACTGCTTGGAATATACTTGCCGCATCTCGTCTCGGCACAATCAAGCCGTTTTGGTTGTTCTCCACAATGTCGATCGGACCAGATGCATCCGACACTATCGGCGCGAGTCCGCACGCCATTCCCTCGACGAGGCCCATCCCAAAGCCCTCCGATAGCGATGCGAATACCTGAAGGTGATAGTTCGCCAAGAGCCCCGGCAGTTGTTGCCTCGTATAGGATGATACCACATGCACTCGAGAGGTGACGGCGTCTGAAAAATCACGGGTGACGACGCATGGGGGACAACCTGTTCCGAAGAAGCCGACCTTAACCCACGAATATTTGCGTAGAATCGCCTCTAAAGCCGGGACGCTGTACTGGATACCCTTTCGGTTAATGTATGACCCAATTATGGCGATGCCGACACCATCGTGACTGCTTAGGCGGCATGCGTTCATTGGCCGACCAATAAAGGCGTCGTCAAGCCCATTGGGTACGACATACGACCTCCCAGGATCCACGCCCAACGTACTTGTGGCATATGCTTTGTCCATGTTGTTGAGAAACACGGCGATCTCCGCGGACCTCAGGGATAAGCCAACTTCCCAAAGCCGATATGCTCCGCCGTATATGTGATAATGCCAACCGAGCCTACGATATTGTGCGGACGGTTCCATCAGGCGCTCTTTATGTGCGATATGTTCGAGCCCATGGCTGCGAACGACTAATAATGGTTTTCTCAGTATCGGGGCTAATACCCAGGCGTCTCCGGACGCAATATCAAGGACATCGTACAATGCAAGCAGTCTTCTATTCATGGCTACAAACCAAGGGAATAGCACGCGATCTACACGACCACCAGCGAACAACTGATAATGGTCCATGAAGTATGTATCAACTGTGGCGCCCAGGCCTCGCATTCCGTTGGCAACTCCTAGAGTTGCACCACAGACGCCTTGATTTGGGTCGTAGGGGCAACTCGCTATCATCGCTATGCGCATGGGGCAAGGACCTCCACCTTCGCTATCCTTCTCGCGGACCAGGGTAAGTATTCGGTGAACCCCGTAGAGTTCCTTCCCGTTACCCATAGGGTGCGTCCCGAATCTGTGGCAGCCAGAGATATGGCAGTAGCTGGCACACCAGGACTTCCTGAGGGAACAGAAAACTCCTCTTAACTGACCTGGATGCCTAGTGCGGCAATCCCACCCAGGTCAGGGAGAGGAGTCTCACGACTGGAACACAACCGATTCGCTCACGTCCCTCCGATGCCGCAGGTAGCTCAAGTGAGCGGCTGTCGCCCCTGTCCCAAGCGTTCGGGGATTGGGTAAAGGCCCTGCCCCCCGACGACCGGTGGGTGCTGGTCATGCTGGATGGGATCCTGCCCCAACTGATCCAAAGCCTCCTCGCCAAAGGCCCGACGTTGCGCACCGGAGATGCGGTCGATGTGGAACGCGCCATCCAGTCCCTGCTGCAGCCGGTCGGCTGCGCGGCGGTGGAGGCTGCTTGGTCCCTACAAGGCCACGACCGCCGGCCAGAGCAAACCCCCAACTGCCCACACTGCGGCCACCGCGAGCGCCTGAAGGACTCCGCGCGTGAACATATCATCACGACGCTGTTCGGTCCGACCAAGCTCCGACAGCCGTACTACGTCTGCCCAGCTTGCCACCGCGGTTGGTCGCTGGGGGAGGACCTCTGGAACCTTGGCCCCGGAAAGCTTTCTCCTGTCATGACCCAGATCGTCGCCGACGCCGGCGCCCGCTTGGCGTTTGGGGAGGCGGCCGACCTCCTCAAAGGCGTCCTCGCCGTCGAGGTGGGCGACAACACGGTCGAGCGCACCACAGAAAACATGGGCCTGATCGTGGAGGCGCGCACCAACTTGCGGGTGGAGGACCCCGCTCCCTCAGAGCCTCCTGATCCCGGCAGCGATGTGCTACTGGTCTGCGCCGACGGCGGGCGCGTGCATGCCGGGGACCAGTGGCGCGAGGCCAAGTGCGTCGCAGTTGCCACCTTGGGCCCCAAGACCGTGGTGGATGCCGACACGGGCCGCCAGCGCCTCGTCCCTGGGGACAAGCACTACGCGGCGACGATCACCGACAGCGATGACTTCTTCGCCAACCGAGTACGGCCGCTCGCCGAGGACTTCGGTATCCACCATCCACGGGTCAAGCAGGTCGTGCTCTTGGCCGACGGTGGCGCGTGGATTGAACAGCGCTGGAGCACCCTCGGCCTGTCTGCCGACGTGGAGGTCGTGGACATCCTGGACATCCGCCATCTGGAGGAGCACCTGCATGCCTGCGCCGACGCCGTCTTTGGTCAGCACACCCCGCCTGCCGAGGCCTGGACGCGTCAGATGAGCGAAACAGTGCGCGCCAACGGAGCGAAACCGGTGCTCCAGGCCGTGGATGCGCTGGTGCCGCCCAACCCGGAGGCTGCCGAAGAGGTCAGCCGCCTGCACGGCTACTGCTTAGTCCCAGAAGTTCGTTCCCCATTCGGTAGCGAAAAACCACTGGACATTTCGCACCCCAGGCCTCATGCTGAGTTGCATAGGTGGCGATGGGGTGGGTGCAAAAGGGCGATGCGGAAATCG
>JAJYVN010000271.1 GCA_021791995.1 Bacillota bacterium | reverse complement strand
ATCCCAGCCAGTATCGTCGCAAGAGCGCCCCGCGATCTGCCGACGACAGCAGCGCGGCGACAACCCGACCCCAGATGGCGAACACGACGGTCGTCACGATCACCCAGGTCAGGACAAAATGAAGCGGCTGCGGCACGGCGAAGTGCATGATGTGGCCGTGGCTGACACCGCTGCCCCTCATCGGTCTAGTCCCGTAGAGCGCCAGGGTGGAGCCCCCCGCGGCAAAGACAATCATCAGCCAATTGCTCCTGATCACCTTCCACACCGCTCCTGATCACCTTCCACACCGCTCCCGACCCCCTTCGGTGGCGCATGCGGTCATTCGTCGCGCTCGTTCCGCCAACTCCCAGTGGAAGGACCCGATGCTGGCGCACCGTTCTCCAGCCCATATCCCGTCCACACACGTCTCTTCCCTCGTGGTGAGGGTCGCCGTGCAACGCTGCCCGAGGGAATATCTAGGGCGCCACATCGCGGCCCCGCCCCGTGCTCGCACACCCTGGACAGGGGCGTGAGCGGCTGTTCTCTTGCCAGCGCTGCGCCGGCCCTGATTGCCAGGCGTCTGCTTGTGCTGCAGCGGGCCGCCGAGATGACTACTTGCGGACGCGGTAGCGAAGGATGGTCACGGCGTCCGCCTGTGTGCTGTCGAGAGGTTCGAGGTCTATCCGGGGGAGTCCCGGGGACGAGAAGCGAATGCCGTCGCCGAGCAGCACCGGCAGGACATACACCAGAATCTCGTCCACCAGTCCCCGCCGCAGGCACTGACCGGCAACATCGGCACCGAGGATCTCCAGGTTCTTGCCGCCCGCAGCTTTCAGTGCCGTGGCGACCGCTTCCCCGATGTCCCCGCTTAGATACGTAACGGCCGGGTCGGGCGGGTCCGGGGGCCTATGAGTGAGGACGAACATGGGTCCGGTAAAAGGGTAGCCCTCGCCCCTCGATGCTGTCCCCCGCTCCTGGTCGACTTCCATCCTGCTGCCTACCTCGTCGGTGCGTCGCCCGACGAGCATGGCGCCGGTGGCCGCCGCGGTTTCCACCAGCCAGGGCGCATCCGGCGCCACGAAGTCGAAGATCCAGTCCATCGCGTCACCGGGTCCGGCGATGAAGCCGTCAAGCGACATCGACCTGTTCACGACCACCTTGCCGCTCATTTCACGACGCCTCCCAATATCGAGAGTCAGAGTCACTGGACATGCCCTGTGGGCAACAACGGGGCAGCAACAGGCACCACAATGCGATCAGGGCAACTCTGAGGGACGATGGAACAATGCGGCACGGTTCATCTACCCATCGAGGAGGGACCTCAGGTAGTCTTCCAAATTATTGTAGCTGTCTTCCTGCCCGTCGAACTTGGTCATATGGGCACGACCAGCCTGGTCGCGGAACGTCAGGGTATTCGTCAACGTCGTGACGCCATTGTCTTCGTGCAGTTCCACTGACTCGACAGCCTCTGCGTCTGGCCAGCCGTCGAACAGCCATGTCGCGACGGTCCGGGTCGGTCGCTCGATCTCTAAGTAGGTCCCACGAAACGAGCACTCGGTTCCGTCGCCGCACACGAAGACGATGTGGTAGGTGCCCGCAACGCGCAGGTCAATCGCGCACTCCGTTACCTCACAGTCAAACGGAGCGAAGTGCTTACGTACGTGCTCTGGCCTGGTCAATACGTCGAACACGAGAGCAATCGGGGCGTCGAACTCTCGAGTGGTGACAATCTCGAGTTCGCTAGGAAATCTGATGACTGCTGAACCATGCCGATTAGGTTTCACGGCCGCTCTCCTTTTGTTGTAATTCTTGAAGATAGTCCTCCATCCGATCCAGTCGGTCATTCAACGCCTGCTCGTACTTCGCCAGCCACTCGTGAAACGGCCGAAGACGCGCGAGCTCCAGCCGGTACAGATGACGACGCCCCTCCGCTCGGCACTTGACGAGTCCCACCTCACTCAGCACCCGGAGATGCTTTGAAACCTGAGGCTGGGACATCGAGAGGTCACTCACGAGCTCCCCGACCGCCTTCTCGCCTGGGATCAGCGCGTCCAGCACTTCGCGGCGGTGCGTCTCGGCGATGGCATTAAAGACATCCGATGTTGTGGAAGATCTGGCCATGGCCCCATTATATTCCCATATCGGCATGAGTGAAACCTCCGCGACTCGGCAGCGGTCGCCCGATGCCCTTAAGGGGTCCAGCGGGAGGACTCACCGCGCTTGCTGCCGCAGAACAACGGCTGCGCCTGCGCGACGGACCTCGCCTGTTGTGCCAGCCGGCGCTATCCTCTTCAGCTAAAGCCCCGTCGATAAAATGCAAGACGGCAGGAAACGGCTAGCCGGTGGTAGAACACATGTGCCACAGACATCCCACAGAGAGAGGTCCCAAATGTTACGTCCAGACGGGGAACGTCGGTTAGCAGCCTTTGCGTCCACTGCCTACCCGCGTCAGGTGACCGAGATTGTCCCCGGCCTCGTGTACCACGTAATGGGATACGGGCATAGCAACGCTACCTTCATTATTGGGGACACCTCCGTCGTGTTGATTGATACCCTGGACTCCGACGAGCGCGGGCACAGCCTTAAGGCACTTATCGCCACGCATACGGCCAAGCCCGTAAAGACGATTGTGTACACCCACGGACATCCGGATCATCGCGGGGGTGCCGGCGCCTTTGTCGACACTCATCCCGAAATCATCGCCTTTGATCCGGTCCGGCCACCCCTTGGACGCATGGAGGCTGCGGGAGACATCCTCGAGAGGCGCGGCATCCGCCAATTTGGCTACGAGCTCAACCACGATGACGTCATTACGCAGGGTCTCGGCCCGCGGGAAGGCCGAGCTGTGGGACAAGGCCGGTACGCATTTGTGGCACCCACCACCACCTATCGCGCGGAGACGGTCGTTCGTCACCTTGATGGAGTTACGTTGGAGCTGGCCGCCGCTCCAGGCGAAACCGACGACCAGTGCCTGATCTGGCTCCCCGATCACCAGGTCCTGTGCTGTGGCGACAACTTCTACGCGTGCTGGCCCAACGTGTACGCGGTCCGGGGCAGTCATCGCGACGCTCATACATGGGTGGAGAGCCTGAACAGGCTGATCGCGTACCGCGCTGAGTATCTGCTGCCCGGTCATACCCACCCGATAATCGGACAGGCTAGCGTCGAAGAAATCCTGACCAACTATCGCGACGCCATTGACCACGTACTGAACGAAACCCTGAAAGGGATCAATCGAGGGATGACGCCGGATGAACTGGCCGAAGCGGTCACGATGCCTGCCAGGCTGGCCGCCCTTCCGTACTTGGGCGAGTTTTACGGCAACGTGGCCTGGGCAGTGCGGAGCATCTTTTCAGACTACGTGGGCTGGTTCGATGGCAACCCCACACATCTTAACCCGCTGCCCGTGAAGGGCCGCGCCGAGCGGACTATCGTACTCATGGGCGGAGTGGGATCCGTCATGGCCGCTATCCGTCAAGCCTTGCAGGAGAACGACGCCCAGTGGGCTTTGGAGCTGGCGGACCTGGTTACGGCGGTCGACCCTGACAATCGGCAAGCGAGGCAGTATAAAGCCCAGGGCCTGCGTCTCCTGGCGCCCCAGGAGACCAGCGCGGGGGGGCGGAACTACTACCTCGCGTGTGCACAGGAGCTGTCCCAGCAACTTCAGTGACTTACAATCGGTGGACCAGGCGGTGTGCAGAAGAGAAGTGCTCAATGCACCGCCATCCCAGGGTATTCGCCACCGTGGACGTACTCTCTGGTGATGTACGTTTGCACGACGGAACCCACCTCTGGACCCTGCCCGCCTTCGCCAGCAGGGTACAACCTTGTTGTCTAGGTCAACCTTATTATTCAAGACCTCCGGTGGTCCGGGGATCTTTTAGCTATTCCACGGTGACACTCTTGGCCAGGTTGCGCGGCTTGTCGACGTCCCTTCCCAGAGCGATTGCGACGTCGTAGGCGAGCAGTTGCAGGGGGAGCGCCGCGAGCATCGGTGTCACTCGGGGATCCGCGTCCGGAATCGACACCATCACCTCGGCCAGATCGCTCAGTTCCGAAGAAAGGGACTCCGGAGCGACCGTGATGACACTGCCCCCTCGGGCCCGCACCTCCATGATGTTCGAGCGGACTTTAGCGAACAGCGTATCAGAGGACACCACCGCGACGACGGGAACCTCGGACTCAATGAG
>JAJYVN010000270.1 GCA_021791995.1 Bacillota bacterium | reverse complement strand
GTTTTGCGGCTTGCCCTGTCGAGAGCATCTGTTCCCTTATCATAGGGTCATCATCCGATCACCGGCGCGTAATGTCAAGCGTCGATGTCTACTCGACATGAATCCTCGGGGGAGAGGGCGGTTCCTCCGGGAAGTATGTCCCTGGCCCGTACAACCGCCCGTAGCGCAGAACCACCCCGCCAGACAAGAGCACCTTGTCTTCCAGATCCATGACGACCACTCCAGCGTCGCCTGGAAGGGGGCAGGCGACGCTTTGGGCGATGACGCCATCGGTCGCCGGCCCTTCTGGCAGCCGTCAGGAGGTTGGCCGTGCCCTCGCGCCGTATGCGGCTGTTGGCGGACGCGAATTCCGCGATGCGGGACGGGTCATCGGGTAGGTCGGTCAGTTGGTGCAGGACGACATCAGGGCAAAACGTGAGCATTGCCGCACAAAGGGATGAAAGCTCGAACACTGTACAGACCACAGGCTCAGCCCCCAGCCTGCGAAAGAGGTCTGCCGTACTGGGCGAACGCGTCATGGCAGAAACCACATGCCCAACCCCGACGGGGAGCGGGATCAGCCTCACGCCCATGACGCCACTACCTCCCGCAATAAAGATCCGCATCTCAGATCTCCCTCCCTCGACACAGCCGGCATGGGCCCACCAGCACGTGGACATGGTTTACTGGATTTCCGGCCAAGGAGGCCATGGCATTGGCGCTTATCCGCGCGGGCGGTGTTGCGTGCGCTTACCCATGCGCGCATCGAACTCGGCCGAAAGGGCAGAAAAGCGGCGATTCCGTTCCCGAAGGGAGGCAGCCCATTGGAGTGTCTCGGCGGAAGGGTCACACGCCACGCAGGTGGCGACGAGTGACGCCGCGTGTCCATAGCGATTGCGGCGTGTGGCTTCGGTCACGGCAGAGACCCGCTTACTCGCGGCTTGCCGCATTGCGGTGAGCATCGCCTGCCGCACCCAGTTGTCCGCCAAGCCCTCCACGCCGGCGTCACGCACGATCTCCGCAACATCAGGCGTCGCCAATACGGGCCGCGTTTGGCCATCGACACGCAACGTGGCGAAACCGCTCTCCTTCATTCCATCATCAGGCAACGCCATAGCTTGGTCGGATCGGCCGGTCCCACCCAGCAGTGTCACGAACAGCGGAAAGATGAGATGCCCGGGGTGGTCTTCATGGGACCAGCCGAGTCCAGGAGCGCCCGAGAGGAGTTCGGCCGTCTGCTCGATCTGCCCTTGTATGAGGTGCAGAAAAGCACGCTGGCGCGTGGCGTGATCGGGACAGGCTTGAAGTGCACGGGCTGCGCGCTCGAGCAAAAGCGGTCGGCTGGTCGCGGACCCCAGCCAGCGACTCAGTCGGAACATGGTCGGTTGGGCGTTCCAAGCCTGCTCCAGCCACGGGGAGAGGTCTGGGATGCCCATCCCTTGGGCAGCAAGGGCGGCCCCGTCCAAAAAAGGGGCACGCCGATGCCCTTCACCGACCAGTACACTTGCCTCTTCGAATGCTGCCAGTGACGCCTTCCAGTCTCTGGCCTCCACCAGGCACGCGCACCAAGCATCAAGATCTCGGATGCGCCTGGTCGAGCGAGCCAGAGCGGCGAGTCCACTCACGCCCTCCATCCGGAGGATGACTTCTCGCAATCCACGGTTCGCCTCACCATCCCAAGAGCTCTGGGCGCTCGTGTCCGTTTCCTTTTCAATGATCGCGCGCCACGCCGGATAGAAATCAGACAGGCCTGGCAGGGCTTCGATCGCGACACGCTCCATTGCCTGGATGAGATCGCCGAGCGTACCGATGCCGCAAATCGCACCAACGGCCGCCCGAACCTTTTCCGCCCTCCGACCCGGTTCCGACAGCATATACTCCGCCACCACATACTGCGTAGCGCAATCCGCGACGTTAACGGTCAGCACTTCGTCTACCAACTCGTCTTGGCCAAGATCAATCTCGGCTTCCGCGATGGGGCCAAGCAGTGCGCCAAATATCCGCTGTGCGGCGAAATAGTCTTTGCGAGCAAACGCGGCAATGCCTCGCCGCAGGCGCAGGTCCACATCCTCCGGATTTGCATAACCCGACCGTTGGGCCGCCTGGGCGAACGCAATCGCTTCCGTCACATCCGCATCATCAGCCGGTGCCGAAGACCCACCAGAACCGGCACGCCCCCCCCGGTGAAGGATCATCTGCGCCACACGATCGGCCGCACGATCATCCAATTCAAGCAGGATTGAGACAATCACCGCGCGCAACTCCTCGGATCCCATGGCGGACAGCGCCATCTCCATCTGGCCCTGAGACCACGCGGCAGGAGTCTTACGCGTTGATCTCATCGTGTGCGACACCTCGCCAACCCTGTCGTATTGGGACTTAATCGGTGGGTGAAAACCATCGTGGCCCCATCAGCACGCAGATGATCGCCATCTGCGTTACCATCGCAATCGTTTCGTGGTACCGGATGCAACACCTGCTCTGCAGATCTTCTTGACGATTACCCCATGTTTCTTCGGGCGACTTTCTCGAAACGCACGCAGAAGCGCTTGTATGCTCCTGCCCACGGTATCTGCGAGAAACTTGATCAATGCGCCAGTGCAGACAGGGTGACGGGACCCACACAGCGTGGAGCCGCAGTGAGCCAGCCGGGGCCGCCCGCCATTCGCTGGCGGCCCCGGCTCGTGGTTCAGGACAGCAAGGGGGTGGCGTTGCGGTCTCTGGTTTTCGCACGACGTGGAGAGGTGAAGCGACGCGGGGACGGCGACATGAGCCGAAGATGCTCCAGGTCACGACAGTCTGCGGCAAAACGGCGGACGGCAGCAGCAAACGTGCGTACATCGTGGGGGTTGGAGAAACAGAGCCGAACGCCTTCCGAGGACTCGGTGCAGACGGTGAATTCCAAACGGGAGTGTTGCCACGGTAGCGGCGCGGCAACGGCGGCGAACGAAAGGAAGAAGGGAGTCGATGCATTGGTCTCGATCGTGCGCATGGGACAAACACCTCCGATGGACGAAATGGTGAGGCAAATGCGGACGGAGCCCGGAGGAGGGCGGGGTACGGTTCCTGGGACACACACAAAGGCGGTGCATGCGGAACACTTCCTTTCACGAAGATCAAGCCAGTCCACAATCGATCGCAGCGGCCTTGATCGTGCGCGGTTCAACGACCGGTGGATCGGATGCAGTAGCGGCCAAGAGAGCGGTTTGACAGAGGCGATTGATGAGACGAGGCACACCGCGCGTCAGGTGGAAGACGTCTTCAATGGCAGCGGGGGTGCCATCGAGGGAAAGCTGCAAATCGACGTAGGCGGCTGTTCTTGGGCTGTGAGGCCAACGAGGCGATAGGCGGTGGTGACGCTTGGGCCAAGGACGCCAGTGTTTGAAGGCGGAGACGCTGGCGGATCTGCGGGGAACCAATCAAGACGACAGCGGCGGGCGAGATCTGATCGATGGCGGCATTCTGCAGAACACGCAACTCTGCCAACGTAGCAGTCGGTCGTTCATCGGCTTCGTCCAGGATCAGCAGGTGAACCGCACCCGATTCACATCGGGCTAGCAGTGCCTAACCAACGGTACGGGCACGGGTGCATCCCACAAATGTGGCGGCCGAGGCAGGAGCAATGTTAGGATAATGATAAGAACCAGGAATCCCCAGGGGTATGGTTGAACACCTCCCCCTAGCTTGGCAAAAGCCGTGCAGGCAATCCACCGCCAAGCCGGCGAGAGGCGTGCGGTGAGGGTAGCAGAAGACATGCAGGACGGCGGGTCGCTGATCGCAGGGACGGGCGTCGGGACGGTGGCGGAGATGATCGAGGAACTGGGTGCGGCGGTGGAGGGCGTCTGCGCGGGCTGGCAGGAACGGGCGGATGACGGACCGCGCGCGACATTGGGGCAGGTGCTGTCCGGGATGGTGAAGGACTTGGTCGCGGGGGGTGGCTGCGGAAGCGGAAGCGCTGCGTCATGGGGACGGGCGGGCGGTCTCCATGGCGGCCCAGCGCACCGTGCAGCCCGCTGGCGCGGCCTTCATTCAGGGGCCTGGCAGCTCCAGGGCCACGCCGCACCGCTTCCGCCGGACCAGAGGCCATGCTGTGCCTCCTGTGGCCGGAGGATGAAGCTGGTGCGCGCCGACCAGCCCCGGTGCCTGATCGGCCCCTGCGGACCCTACGTCCTGCACCGACCGTACGACACCTATAAAGTCTG
>JAJYVN010000014.1 GCA_021791995.1 Bacillota bacterium | reverse complement strand
TGCGCCGCAGAACACCGGGCCCGCGGGGGATGGGCCCACGAACGGCTCACCCGAGCCCGCCGCGGCCACCCTCCCCGAAGCCCCGTGCGCCGACGACGAGGACGCCGCACCCGCAATGCCACCTGCCCCCGCAGAGCAGACGTGCGCCCAGATGCCGTTCGCCGCCCCAGCCTCCGCTCGCTCCGCGCACAGGCGGAATCTCGCCCCGTTCCATCGGCGCTCCAATGCCGTTGGGTGACTATTCAGTGAATGCCGCGATCCGCCACCACAACGGCCCATACGGCACTCAGAGTCGGCCGCTTATCCGTTCTTTGGCCGTGTCCATTCCACCGTCGGGCGGAGACGTTTCGCCCAGGCCCGCGTAGGGGGAGAGGGTGGCGTTGGACGACCCGTGCGTCGCAGGGGGCCTTGACGCGATCCGCTCTGTCTGTTATATCCTTAATTCCGATCGGAATAGGAAGTATTGGATAGGCGGCCACACAGCCGCGGGTGGTGGAAGATTTGGAAAATCAGGTGCTGGCGGAAGCCACACCATCCCCTTGGACGCCACGCTCCCTAAGTCCGCTGACTCCCGAGCAGACAGGTCTGGTGGACCGTCTTGTGCCCACCCTGACCCCCGAGCAGCGGGTGTGGTTGAGCGGATACCTCGCGGGGTGGGACGCCTCCGCACGTCCGACACCGCAGTTGGACCAACCGGGCGCGGGGGTTCTGGAGGTCACCGTTGTTTATGGATCCCAGACCGGCAACGCGCACGGCCTGGCGGAGGAGTTCGCCGATCGAATCCGCCACGCAGGGCTCTCGGTGAAGCTTTTGTCGCTGGCGGATTTTCCCCCACGCGAGTTGCGACAGACGGAGCACCTGATTTTGATCACGAGCACGCAGGGGGATGGCGACCCGCCGGACAACGCCATCGCCTTTAAGGAATTCCTCGAGAGCCGCAAGGCCCCTCGGCTCGAGCAGCTTCGCTACGCAGTCCTTGCTTTAGGCGACAGTTCGTACGAGTACTTCTGCAAGACAGGTCGCGACTTTGATCAGCGACTCCAAGGGCTTGGCGCGACGCCGCTCCATCCCCGAGTGGATTGTGACGTCGATTTTGTGGAGGCGGCCCAGCGTTGGATGGACCAACTCCTCGAGACGCTGTGTGCCGAGGCGACAGCGAACGGCACAGAGACTGTGCGGGTGACCGTATCCCGGCGCACAGTCTCCCAGGCGGTTGCCTTTTCGCGTAGCAATCCCTTTCGGGCCGAAATTGTGGAGCACGTGGAACTCAACGGTCGTGGTTCGGATCGCTCGACGCGTCACCTGGAACTGTCGCTGTCGGGGTCGGGTCTCACCTGGGAGCCAGGGGATTCTCTGGGAATCTACCCCCAGAACGAGCCCAACCTTGTCAGGGCCTTGGTGGAGGCCGCCGATTGGGATCCTGCCCTCGTTCTGGACGACGGAAGGACACTCGGTGAGGCGCTAACTTCGCAATATGAGATCACAGTCCTCAGCCGGATCCTTCTGGAAAAGCTGGTCGCGGTGACCGAAGCCAGTGCCTTGAGTGACCTCCTGCGGCCCGAGCGTCAGGAGGAACTCCGCCGATACATCGTGGGGCGCGACCTGGTGGATCTCTTGCACGACCTTTGCCTGCGCGGTGTACCGGCGCGCGAGTTTGTGACGGCCCTGCGCCGGCTTCCTCCCCGCCTGTACTCGATCGCCAGCTCTTCGGCCGCATTCCCCGAAGAGGTCCACCTGGCCGTGCGTCTGGTCGACTACTGCACCGATGGTCGAGTGCGGTACGGGGTCTGCTCACGCCATTTGGCCGAGCGAGCGGTGGGGGAGTCGGTGCCGGTGTTCGTGCAGCGCAATCCGAATTTCCGCCTGCCGGCCGATCCGCATGCACCGATCATCATGATCGGTCCAGGGACGGGGATCGCCCCCTTTCGTGCCTTTGTGCAGGAGCGCCAAGCGCTGGGGGCAGATGGTGCCTCCTGGCTCTTGTTCGGGGATCGCCACTTTCGGACGGATTTCCTGTACCAGAGTGAATGGCTGCAAGCCATGCGCCAGGGCGCGCTGACGCGCATGGATGTGGCCTTTTCGCGCGATTCATCCCGCAAGATCTACGTGCAGCATCGCTTGCTCGAACACGCGGCCGAGGTGTACCGGTGGCTTGAGCGGGGTGCATACGTGTATGTGTGCGGAGAGGAGCAGAACATGGCTCCGGATGTTGAACGGGCCCTGACCGAGATCATCATGCGGAATAGTGGATCCGACTCAGACGGCGCGGCCGCATACCTGGCCGAGATGCGTGCCTCGCGCCGCTACCAGCGGGACGTCTATTAACACTTCCAGGAGGGAACGCCGATGGCCGAGCAAGAGAGCGAGGTTGAGCGCATCAAGGCCGCCAGTCGATACCTGCGCGGGACGATTCACTCCGGACTGCAGGATCCCCTGACGGCCGCGATCGATCCCGACGACGCTCAACTGCTGAAGTTCCATGGCAGCTACCAGCAGGATGATCGAGATCTGCGGGAGGAGCGGCGGCGCAGCAAGCTGGAACCAGCGTATGGCTTCATGGTGCGCGTCCGAGCGCCGGGGGGAGTGCTGGAGCCGCGCCAGTGGCTTAAGCTCGACGAACTGGGCCGCAGCTATGGTGATGGCAGTCTTCGCCTGACAAGCCGTCAGACGGTGCAGCTGCACGGTATCCTGAAGTGGCAATTGCGCCAGAACATCGCGACGATCAACGAGATCCTCTTGACCACGCTCGGTGCCTGCGGCGATGTGAACCGCAACGTCATGTGCCATCCCAACCCGGACACTCCCTTGCAGCGGGAGGTGTTTGGGCACGCGCGCGCGCTGAGCGAATACCTCTTGCCTAACACGACTGCCTATCACGAGATCTGGCTCGAGAACGAAAAAGTGCTGGATAGCCGCAGCGACGAGGAACCGCTATACGGATCCACCTACCTCCCGCGGAAGTTCAAGATCGGGGTTGCTATTCCACCGAGCAATGATGTGGATGTCTTTAGCCAGGATCTTGGCTTCATCGCCGTTTCCGACGGTGGTGCGCTACTTGGCTTCAATGTGGCCGTGGGCGGCGGGATGGGAATGACCTACGGTGAGGAGAACACGTATCCCAACCTAGCCACGGTCATCGGGTTTTGCGCCCCAGACCAACTCATCGCTGTTGCGCAGGGGGTCCTCACCGTTCAGCGCGACTTCGGGGACCGCACCAACCGTATGCATGCTCGTCTGAAGTATACGATCGACGATCGAGGCACAGAGTGGTTTGTCGCGGAGCTTGAACGGCGCCTCGGCTTCGAACTGGCTCCGCCGGCGGAATACACGTTCGAAACTTCCGGCGACCGGTATGGGTGGATCGAGGGAACGGGGGACCGCCATCACCTGACATTGTTTGTGGAAAACGGGCGGTTGAGAGAACGGGCATTGGATGGTCTCCGCGCCATCGCGGAGCTGGGCAGGGGGGACTTTCGCCTGACCCCGAACCAGAACCTGATTGTATGCGGAGTGCCAGGTGCCGACCGGCCTCGTGTCGAGGACATCGCCCGCGAATATGGGCTCCTCTCCGCGGCGGGTCCCTCCCCGCTCCATCGCGGAGCGATGGCCTGCGTCGCCTTTCCGACCTGCGGTCTGGCGATGGCGGAATCCGAACGCTATCTCCCGGCGTTTCTGGATCAACTGCAGGAAATCGTGAACGAGGCTGGTCTCGGCGATCAGGAGATCATGGTGCGAATGTCTGGGTGCCCCAACGGGTGCTCGCGCCCGTTTTTGGGCGAGATCGGGCTGACTGGCAAGGCCCCCGGTCGTTACAACCTTTACCTTGGTGCGGGATTCCGCGGAGATCGGCTCAACTGCCTCTATCGAGAGAACATCCGTCCAGAGGAAATCTTCGCTGCTCTGAGCCCGATCATCCATCGGTACGCCGAAGAGCGCACCCCGGGCGAACACTTCGGGGACTTCGTCGTTCGAGCGGGGTATGTGCGCCATGTTGCATGCGGTAGGGAGTTTCATGCCAACGGATAGCGTGTTGGGAGCGAGTGTGGCCAACGCGCGCTTCAGGTCCATTGGTGTGCGCTTCCGATCCCACCGATGGTCTGTCCGCTGGACCGCAGGTGTACCTGAACGTGGACGTGGATGGGCAAGTGCGCAAATCCTTCTGTGGACCACGCTGCTTGCAGGCGCGTCCAGTCTGGAGGGTCCTGCAGGCGAACGTACTCGCCAAAACTGAAGACGTCCGTCTCGTCGGCCTGCGCGTCCGCCAAGGCGACCCGCACATCCTGTGTGAGGACGGCCGCCGCTTCTGTCTCCACCGGCTGCAGTGCCTCGGCGGAGGTCCATGGAGCACCGGTGCTTACGGCTTGCGCTGCGACGATTTTGCCCGCAACGGTGATCTGTAAGTCGAGGTTGGGTCCGGAGGCGGTGTGGGTTACCTTGACCTTTCGGTGCGCTGTCAGTAGGCGCAGGACGACCGTTTGTCCCTGCGCCTGCAGTGTTAGCACCTGTTGGCTGAGGTGGTCGTTGGCCGCGAGCCAGCCGAGCGCGGCCGGCGAATGCAGCCATCCAACGAGGCGATCACCGCGAAAGAGTGCAAGGCCCGAGAGCGCAAAGGCCTTGGTGTCGCCCTTACCCTGCGAAGAGTCCACCGACATACCAGCCGTCGTTGCCTGGGATCCGTGCATGGCGACCATGCTGAGCACGGTGGACAAGCGCCTCGGATAGACCTCCGTACGAGCTCTGCTCCAGAGCGCAGTGGAGGCAAGGACGCTTCCGGCGTCGGGCAGCATATCTTGGGATTGCTGGATCACGCTCGCGGCGCTCTCCCCTTGGGCGATGAAGATCCAGGCCGAGGTGGTGAACTCGGTGGAGCGTTCCATGAAATCGACGGCTGGCGAGAGCCCCGCTTGAGCGAGCGCTTCCGAGACGATCACCGCGCGGACGTGCGTAAAATCCAAGTTGAGATAGCTCATGGCGCTGATCTCTGCCAGGGCGATGATCGGATCGGCGGCGGTCGCTTCGCGGACGACCTCCGGCTGTTTGCTCGCAGGGCCACCCTGCATCGGGAGTGGGTGCCCCAGCGGATTGATCATGGCCACGGTCACCTGATATTGTCCCGCAGAAGCGGCATCGAGCCCGAGCAGTACGACGAGCCCAGTCTTGTGAAGCGGTGCTACGCCCCAACAGCCGGTTAGGGTCAGTGTCGCTCCCAAAAGCAGTGGTACGAGGATCCGCCGTGTCGCCGTTCGCATGTGTTGAATGTTCTTCCTCATCGGCTTCTTCGTGCCCGGAGGGCCGCCATCCCATAAGTGGCAATCGATCCAGCCAGCAGCGTGGGTAGGGCGACGGCTGCCACCCAATGCAGGGTGATGGTGTTCAGCGTTTGGACATTCTCGAAGAGCACCAGCGCCACTCCACCCGCTACGGCGATCTCGGCCACAAGCACTGCCGTGGACCACATTCCGGATGCGCCACGTCCGCTGAGTCGTTTCCAGACCCAGAGCAGGATGCCGGTACTCAGGGCCGCACCCGCCGTTTCCACCGGAATGACCACCGTGGCGAGGTGCCCCAAATGGGGGCCCAGGCGCACCCCATTGACAAACGGGATGAAGGGGAGGAGGAAGGTGGCTGCCCGTTGCGCACCAAAGGTGGCGATGATGTCCCAAACCCCGAGGGTGCCGAGCGCACCGAGGGTGGCGACGGCGACGGCTAGGGTTCTGCCGCAGGCCTTGCGGGCGGTGGGCTTGACATGGTGCATCAAACCGAAACCGATGAAAACCGGCTCGGCCAACCAGACCCAGCTGTAGAGCAGACTTCCCGTGTCTGCGAATCGAAGGGTCCGGGGCCAGAGGGGGAGTGCCCAGAGCCAATGGATGCTGGAAACGGTCAGTAGCTCCACGCCCAACAAGACCGCCAGCAGGACCGGGCCGAGGAGCATCGCCGTTCGTCCGATGACGACGGGACCCAACCACGCGAGGATTCCCGCCGGAATCAAGCCCAGAATGGCCAATACCCACATGGGAACGATGGCGGTGACGAAAGTAGCTTCCGCCATCTGAATCATTCCGCCGGTCGTTATGACCACATAGGATCCCACCGCGGCCCATTCGGCGAAGAGCACAGCGCGGCCGGCGATCGGCCCTAAATACTTCCGGGCGGCGGTGACCAGGTCCCCAAAGCGGCCGGCCACAGCCCCAAGTCCCCATGCAACCAGGAGCCAGGGTGCTGCCGCCAACGCGGATGTCAACCATGCCTCCCGACCACCGCTCTGGAGGATCGTTCCGGGTAAAAACAGGATGTCGGTGGGTAGACTGACGAGAACCAGGATCCAAAAGAACTGCCGGCTCGAGAGTTGGGCCGGTCCGGACCCGGTGCCCCGCTCCTCCGTTGTTGCTGGGGCTGGGGGAGAGGCCGAACGAGCCATAAACGAGCGCTTGAGATTGGGCAGGGGCAAGCGCACCAGGAAATCCTGCAGGCCGCGGGCGCGCCGGGGCGCGACCGGTGACAGGTAGGGGACGCCGAAGGAAGTGAGGGATGCGACGTAGATGACCAGGACCAAGATTCCCCAAGTGACACCCAAGAGTCCAAAGAATGCTCCCAGGAGAATGAGCGCAAAGCGCACCATCCGAAGTGCTGCGACCAGGTCACTGGAGGGCAGGACGAAGGACGCGATGAATGCCAACGAAACGACGACGACGGCGGGAGCACTGATGAGCCCTGCCAAAAGCGCTGCTTGACCGATCACCACGGCTCCAATGATCGCAATGCTTTGTCCCACCGGACCGGGGAGACGCAAGCCCGCTTCGCGAATTACCTCAACGATGATCTCCATGATGAGGACCTCCACCGCCAGCGGCATCGGCACTCCCTGTCGGTTGGTGGAGAACGTCAGAAAGAGTTTTCCTGGCAACAGTTCATGATTGATGCTGTCGACAGCGACGAAGAGTGGGGTCGTACCGATCGCCACGACCAGCCCCAAAAGGCGGATCGAGCGCGTGAAGGTGGCTGGGATGCACCGCTCGTAGTAATCGGCCGGCACATGGAGCAGATCCGCAAAGACATTCGGAACGAGCAAGGCGGTGGGCGATCCGCTCGTAAAGAGGACGATCTTGCCGTTGAGCAACTCCGCTGTTGCATGGTCCGGCCGTTCCGTTTTGCCCACCGTCGGCAGCAGGATACCCGACGCGGGTGATAGCCACTCGGCCAGCATGGAGGTGTCCGTCACAAAGGAGGGTTTGGCCTGCGCCAATTGGTGGCGGACCTCGGTAAGGACCGCCCGGCTTGCCACACCGTCCAGATACAGCAAAGCGCCCTTTGTGCCGCTTCGGCTGCCCGTGTCGATTTCTTCCACGCGCAAGCGACGGTCGGGGATGCCCTGTCGCACCAGGGCCAGGTTTGTGGTCAGATCCTCCACAAAGCCGAGATGGGGACCGCGAGCGACAACCTCTGCCGGAGGCTCGGATACCGGGCGTAGGGGCCAAGCGTCCATGGACACCACGCGGCCACCGGGATGTCCGAGCGGCAGGATCAGCACGTTGGCGGCGAGAATCGCATTTACGGCCTCCCCACACAGGTGCACGGGCGCCGATGTGGATGCCCAAAGCGGAGGGTCGGAGGCCAACATCTCCCCCTCGTAGGTGGAGAGTGGTTGCATCACGCCCTCTTCAAGGCGGCTGTGATCCACCACAGACCCGAGGTAGATAACACGTGCAAAGCGACCGACCGGTCGCTCGACCAGATCGGGCGGATTTCCGAGGAGCTTTCGGATCCGCTCCGCATCCCCCGTTCCGATCAAGGGCAGGCACATTTGCGCGGCTTCCAGATCGGCGACGATCCGGGAGCATCCTGCGACCAGATCCCGCAGTTCGTCGGCCATCGACTCCATGGGAAGAGAATGTCACGGAGCCGACGACATGATGCGGCCGAAGGGGTGCCGTCGCCCATGCGAAGCTTGGCGAATTTCGGTGGTGGAACCCAGCGCATGCTACAACAAGCCGCGGCCGCGTGCTCTAGGCGGGTTGTCCCTGGTTCGATGCCCGCAGACCCCCAGCGTTTGCGGGACCTGGCGCAGCTGGTGCCCTTACCACTACAATTCTTGCGAGGGGGAGGCTCGATGCGGCTTGTGACGGTTTCGACCATGCGGGAACTCGACCGGCGCGCGATTACGGCCTATGGCATGCCAGAGCGCACTCTGATGGAGTTAGCGGGAGCGTCCTTGGCGCGCGCGGTCTTGGATCGGGTGCCAAGGCCCCGTTCGGTGCTTGTGTTGGCGGGCGGCGGGAACAATGGGGGGGATGGTCTCGCCTGTGCCCGGCACGTAGCGACGGCGGGTGTTTCTGCCTCGGTACTTCTCGCCGCGCCACGGCCGCGGCTGGGGGAGTCGGCGAAGGCCAACCTGGAACTGCTCACCCCGGCAGGAGTGATGGTGCGCGAGGCGGAGGGTGTGCTGCCATCGGATTTGGTGGTGATGGTGAAGGCAGCGGATGTGGTGGTCGACGGTCTTCTGGGTACTGGGTTTCGCGGCCCTCTGCGGCCGCCGCTCGCGGCGCTGATCGAGGCGATCAATGCCTCTGGTCGGCCGGTGGTGTCCGCCGATGTCCCTTCCGGGTTGAGCGGGGATATCGAGCCGATCGCTGGCCCCGTCGTCCGCGCGGAGCGCACGGTATGCATGGGGGCGATGAAGGCGGGCCTGTTTGCTGCTCCAGGGCGGGAGCTGGCCGGAGAGGTTTGGGTCGAGCGCCTCGGTGTCCCGGAGGCGGCGTGGAACGGGCTCGATGTGATCCTGGGGCTGGAGGCCGACCTTGTGCGGGATCTGATTCCACCCCGGAGGGCGGATGGGCACAAGGGGACCTATGGGACCGTGCTCTGTCTAGCAGGCAGTACCGGGATTGTGGGCGCTGCCGCCCTGGCGGCGGAGGCCGCGCTCCGGGTCGGATCAGGACTCTGCCGCCTCTTGTGCCCCGAGGCAGTGCGGCCGATCCTTGCTTCCAAGCTCACGGAGGTCACGGTGGCCGGACTGCCGAGCACCGTCGAGGGCGGGCTGGCGCCGGAGGCAGCCCAGAACCTTCTCCCGCTTCCGAGCACGGTGCGATCGATCGTCTCGGGACCAGGTCTGGGTCGCGGCCCAGGGGTGCGTCCCGTGGAGACCGCACTCTTGGGTCAGTCGGCTGTTCCGATGGTCATCGATGCGGACGGGCTCAACGCGTTGGACCTCGAGGCCATCGGTCGAGCGAGCTGCCTTGTTGTGATCACGCCTCACCCCGGGGAGGCCGCTCGCCTCTTGGGGGTGTCCTCGCTTGAGGTGCAGCGTGATCGCTTGGGGTCCGTTCGGGCGCTCGCAACACGGGGACACTGTATTGCGGTGCTCAAAGGAGCCGGTACGCTCATTGCGGATCCGGAGGGAGCGGTGGCGTTGAACCCAACGGGCAATGACGCCATGGCCACCGGAGGGACCGGCGATGTATTGGCCGGAATGGTGGGAGGACTGTTGGCCCAGGGAGCGAGCCCGTGGGCCGCTGCGCTCTCTGCCGTTTATCTGCATGGACTTGCGGGGGACATCGCGGCGGCAGACTTGGGGCGCAGCATGCTGGCAGGAGACCTCTCGCGAACGATCGGCCAAGCGTTCCGAGCGCTGGATCCACCCGGCGAGCAGGAACGCAATCCGGCGTACAAAAGCAGTTGAACGGTGTACGCGTCGACGGGGCGGTTGGCGTCGATCCGTGCTATGATCGCGGCACATACCATGGCTGGGAGGTCGCCGGTTGCCGGATACGCTGCATCGCCCCACATGGGCGGAGGTCGACTTGGGCTGCATTCGCTCCAACGTCGCTGCGCTCCGTGCGCAACTGCAGCCCTCTTCCACGTTGATGGCGATCGTGAAGGCGGACGCCTATGGGCACGGGGCGGTTGCAGTGGCGCGGGCTACTCTGGAGGCGGGTGCCACACACTTGGGTGTCGCTATGGTGGAGGAGGGTGTGGCCCTGCGGAGCGCGGGTGTTACCGCTCCTATTCTGGTGTTGGGTTGGACCCCGATCGCAGAGGCTCGGATGGTCATGGAGGCAGACCTGGACCAATGTATCTTCGACCCTTCCGATGCGACGGCTTTCGCCGCCGCTGGTCGGGCTCTGGGACGGCGCGTGCGCCTGCACGCCAAGGTCGACACGGGAATGGGACGGATTGGTCTTGTCGCGCGGAAGGAGGACGATCTCGATGCGGTCACGGCCGCGATTGCGGCCATGGCACGCACCGACGGGGTGGAGTTGGCGGGGATTTTCACCCACTTCGCGTCGGCAGACGCGGATGATCTGACAACTGCGCACGCACAGCTGACCATGTTTCAGGAGGTATTGGCGGGGCTGCAGGCGATGGGCATTCGGCCGCGATGGCGCCACTGCGCGAATTCCGCCGCCATACTACGCCTGCCGGAGAGTCACCTCGACCTCTGCCGGGCGGGGATTGCCCTGTATGGGTATCCGGCATCGTCAGCGGTTCCGCGCGCCGGATTGCAGCCCGCATTGCGGTGGTACACCGAGGTGGCGCAGGTGAAGTCGCTACGTGCGGGGGAGTCGGTCAGCTACAACGCCACATACACCGCTTCGCGTTCCGAGTGGGTCGCGACCCTGCCGGTTGGTTATGCGGATGGTTTCCCCCGCCGCCTGAGCAACGTTGGGCGGGTGCTCATCGGGGGCGTTCCGCATTCCGTTCGAGGACGGGTCTGTATGGATCAGATCGTCGTTTCCCTCGATGACGGTCCACTGCCTCAGCGGGGGGATCATGTGGTGCTGATCGGTGAGGAACAGGGAAGTGCCCAGTGGGCCGACGATCTTGCACAACAGGCAGGGACCATCGCGTATGAGGTCTTGTGCGGGATCAGTCGGCGTGTACCGCGCTTGTATCGCGGATGACTCGGAAGGGGGAGCCGTTCTGGGCTGGAAAGCCGGTGGCCACGTCCTCTCGGTACGGCAATTCGACTCCGCTTCCCTCAAGGAGATCTTCGCGGTTTCGGATCGCTGCTTTGTACCACCGTCCGGTCCCAGTCGGCTCGCCGAGGGAAGACTGATGGCTGCCATCTTCTATGAACCGAGCACTCGGACGCGGCTGTCCTTCGAGGCGGCCATGCTACGGTTGGGCGGTGGCGTCATCAGCACGGAGAATGCGGCACAAATGTCTTCCGCGGCCAAGGGGGAGAGCCTGCGCGACACAATGCGTATCGTCGCTGGCTATGCGGATCTGATTGTCCTCCGCCACCATGATCAGGGTTCTGCACAGCTCGCCGCAGAGGTGGCGGACGTTCCGGTGTTGAACGCGGGGGACGGGCCAGGGGAGCATCCGACCCAAGCTCTGCTCGACGCATACACCATTCAGCGTTGGCGCGGTGGCCTCGACGGACTGCACACCGTCTTTATGGGCGATAGCCTGTATGGGAGGACAATTCACTCCCTTTGTCTTTTGCTCCGCCTCTTTCCTGGTCAGCACTACACCTTTGTGGCACCGCCCAACGCGCAACCACCCCGCGCCCTCCTGCAAGAACTCGTCGCGGGAGGGGTGCGTCTGACCGTGACTTCCGATCTGGTGGCTGCGGTGCGTTCGGCCGACGTGCTCTATGTGACACGTGTGCAACGGGAGCGGTTTGCGGATCCATCGGAGTATGAGAGAGCGGCCCGCTGCTATCGCGTGGGTCCGGAGGTGCTGGAGGCGTTGCCCCCCACAGGGATCATCCTGCACCCACTGCCGCGGGTGAATGAGTTGCCGGAGGAGGTGGACACCGACCCGCGCGCCGCATACTTCCAGCAGGCGCGGCTTGGTGTACCGATCCGAATGGCGCTTTTGGGACGTGCGCTTGGGGTGCTGTGATTCAGAGGTGTCTTCCGCTAGCATTTGCCTGGGGGGACTCGGCTCCAACCGACGAGATGGCCAGGCTTCCACGTTCGGTACGACCAGCAGGGGGGGAGTGTGGCGCTTGCGCTGCTGCCCTGTGGCGACAGCCCCTGCGCCGCGTGATACATGGCGGATTCGCCATCGGCGTTTTCTGTGGCCCACGGTAAAGAGTCTTCTGCACCGATCTATCGGTTGGATACCGCGGCGTTTGCGGTTGCGTTGCAACGTGCATCCGATCTGGACGAACTTGCCGCAATGGCCCACGACTGCGACCGGTGCGGCCTGCGCGCTGGGTGTCGCACGGTGGTGTTTGGGGAGGGTAATCCCCGGGCTCGCCTCCTATTGGTCGGCGAAGGACCGGGCGCTACCGAAGACGCCATGGGGCGCCCCTTTGTCGGTAAAGCGGGCGAGCTTTTGGATCGCATCCTGGAGGCCGCGGGATTCCACCGCGCGGATGTGTATATCGCGAATGTTGTGATGTGCCGTCCGCCCGGGAACCGAGTTCCAACGCCGGAAGAGATGTCCGCCTGTCGCCCCTATCTCGAACGCCGCCTTGCTCTGGTGGACCCTCCGCTCATCGTGGCCTTGGGTGCGACAGCGACGCGTGCGCTCTTGCGCCCAAACGCCCGGATCACGCAAGAGCGTGGGCGTTGGCACCGGGTCGATGGTCGATGGGTGATGCCCACCTACCACCCGGCGGCGCTACTGCGTGATCCCTCGAAGAAGAAAGCGGTGTGGGATGATTTCCAGTTGGTTCGCGAATTCTATCGGCGGCTGTCCTGAAATGGTGAACCGTCCGCGGCGCGCTTGATCCGATCTCTCCCGATTCTTCGCGGATTCGTGGCGCAGGCGGATGAGACGCAGTATGCCTTGTGGGATGGCGGACCGCTAAAGGGCTTTCCACGGCGCGATGGTTTTCATGTAGGTGGCGGCGGTAGCCACGCGTGGTACGAACGGTTTCGGGTAGGGCGGAAAGGCTGTTCGACGAAGGGAGTCCAGCGAAGACCACTTCCCTGGTCATCGCCGCGTTTGGATTTCATGTTCGCCGCTGACATCGAGCCTACCAGGTGGGTTCCCTTCTGCTCCTCTGACTTTCCAGGAGGTTTCGCATGCCTCTAGCCACGGGCTTGTGCCACGTCTCTTCGGCCAGACGGACGGCGCATGTTCCGCGGGCCTTCTGCCCTTGCGGCCTATCCTGGAAGGGGTAGGCCGGGGGGGGCTCGTCCGTCATTCGTCCGCAGGCGGCTCGCCGCGCGAGGAGTATTGAGAGTCCCCATAGCCCTTGTGCCATCCTCGTGCCCACCGGGTCGGCTCCTTACCCGGTAGGCGGGAAGGAACCAGGGGCGACCGGCGCAAGCTGGATGGGGGGGTACGAACGGCGGATGTCTCCGTTTCTCAAGCAAATCGAGCAGCCGTGCGCACCACTGGTTTGCACTCGTATCCAACCACCAGGTGTGCCCTCTCATCGCGTTAGGGCCAGACCCTGTCGTGGATCTCCGTCGCCTCTTTTGTTGCCTGGCGGTCCAGCTCTTGTGACTTGGTTTCCCATTCCGCTGTCCGCAGAATACCCTTTTCGATCAAGAGTTCGACCAATGCCGAAAGGGCGAGCATGTAACGGTAGTTGCAAAGCTTCAGGTCCGCCAGCTGCGCCCCCCTCTCCACATCGGCCCAACGGATTTCGGATCGTGTGATGGCATGCGGCTCAGTCAGTTTGCGCACTCCTCCCAGGGAATGAACGGCAGTGGCTTGTATCCTATGCGGCGTGCCCTTTGCAGGACATGCGCCTGCCTCTGGTATACTCGACCAATCAACCCCAAATGATGCATGCGAGGGGGGACCGATCACGCGGTGGGTTGGCCGCATGGCAAGTCCTACAGTGACAGACCAGTTGGGACGGGCCTTGGGAGAGACGGCACCTCCCGGGGGCGTTCTGCTCCTCTCCGGTCCGGTCGGTGTTGGTAAGAGCGTGTTGGCCTCGGGTGTACTGCGTGGTCTCGGAGTGGCCCCGCCCCATCCGAGCCCCACCTATACACTGGTCCGGTTGTATCGGGGGCGGCTGCCTGTCGCGCATATTGACCTGTATCGGCTGGGACCGGGAAGTTTCCGGGACGAACTCGACGTGGAGGATCTCCTGGATGGGAATCACGTGGTGATCGTCGAATGGGGAGAATACCTTACGCGAACCGGCGGCGAGCTGCGGATGCGCCTGGAGCGCGGGCAGCGGATGGAGCGAGCTTTCCGCGCCGAGGCAGAGGATGGTGCCGGTTCGCGGTGGCTTGTTGCCGCACGTGTGCAGTGGCGCAAAGCGCTGGGGTTGCTCGTCGATGCGGAGGGATCGGATTGGCGCGAGAAACGGTGATTGGTCTGGATGCCTCTTCCGGCGGTGCCGCGGTTGCGGCGTTGACCGTGGGTGCCAACGGATCGGTACTGATGCTGGCGGCGCGTGCAGCGTCAGAGCCCGCGCGGCCTGCGGCACAGTTGGTGCCACTTCTGCAGCGCATCCTCGAGGATGCGGACTTGAAATGGGACCGATTGTCCGCCGTGGCTGTGGCCGTTGGTCCCGGCTCCTATGCCGGTGTTCGCAGTGCGGTCGTTACCGCGAAATCCCTGGCCTATGCCCTCGGACGGCCCCTTGTGGCGGTGGGATCGCTTGAGGCCATGGCCTTTTGGGCCGAGAGCGGCACGAATCCGGTTTGGGCCGCCCTCCCCGCGCGCCGCGACCGGGTATATGCGGCGAAGTATCGTTGGGATGACGGCGGCCTGGTGTGCACCCAGGAGGCGTCGCTCTGGCCGCGGGCGGTCTTTTGGCAAGCGGTGCTTGCCAGTCCCCGCTGCCGTGTGGTGGGACCTCCCGACGTTGCTCCGCCGACGGTCCTGGCGCAGACGGTGGGGGATGGTGCGCAGGTCGCGGTGGCGGTGGCACATCTCGGATTCCGGCGTTGGTCCACCGGACTGTGCACCGACCCGATGCGCCTGGTTCCGACCTACGTGAGCCTTCCCGAGATCGGACCTCCCTCCGGCAGCTGAGGCGGGGGAATGAGGAGTGGTGCCTTGGCTGTGCTGGACGCCCATCCACGCTTCTGCGATATGGAACTACGCCACCTTCCCGAGATTTTGGAAATCGAGCGGCGCTGTTACGTGACGCCATGGTCCGAGCGCTCCTTCCGCTCGGAGTTGGTGCAGAATGCCTACGCACACTACATTGTTGCGCTGCGTGGCCGCCGCCTCGTCGGCTATGCGGGCATGTGGCTGATTCTGGATGAGGCGCACGTGACCAACATCGCGGTGCATCCAGAGGAGCGGCGTAAGGGAATTGGCGATGGGCTTTTGCGTGAGTTAGAGCAACGCGCCGCAACCAACGGTTGCCTGCGCATGACGCTTGAGGTGCGTGCCGGGAACGATGCTGCGCTCACGCTGTACCGAAAGCATGGCTTTGAGCCGCGGGGGATCCGCCCGAAGTATTACAGCGATACCGATGAGGACGCGGTCATTATGTGGAAAGAGGGGCTCGGATCGGAGCCCTCGCCCAGCACGTGATTATGAACGGCCACCAATTTTTACACGTTACGAAAGAGCGAGTGGCGGGGATGCTACCCCCCGGAAAGCGATGATGGATCAAAGGGGGGAAGAAGAATGGCACAGGGACAGCGGTCGAACCCCGCCGTCGCAAAGCATGCCCAGCACGCGTTGGACAATCTGAAGTACGAGGTGGCGCGCGAGTTGGGCGTTCAGGTCCCGGAGGACGGTTACTGGGGCGACATGCCCACCCGCCTCACGGGCGCTGTGGGTGGTCACATGGTGCGCCGCATGATTGAGCAGGCGGAGCAACAGATGGCTGGCCACCCCAGCCGGTAAGATTCCTGCGCTTGATCCGGGAAGGGTGGGAAACCACCCTTTCTCCGTTTCTTCCTCTTTTTTCTTGCTGATGATACAATGCGTGTCGTGACAAGAGCGCTTTGTCTCGGCATCGAAAGTAGTTGCGATGAAACGGCCGCCGCCGTGGTCGACGGCGGCCGAATGGTCCTCTCGAGCGTTGTTGCCTCGCAGGCGGCGATCCATGCGCGCTATGGGGGCGTGGTGCCGGAAGTGGCTGCGCGCCACCACCTGGAGGCGATTCTTCCGGTGGTGGATACCGCGCTTCGGGAGGCGGCAACTGGGTGGAACGATCTCCACCTCGTCGCCGTCACCCGTGGGCCGGGGCTGCCCGCGGCCCTGTTGGTTGGTCTAGCGGGTGCCAAGGTGATCGCCTTCGCACGCGGCCTTCCCTTGGTCGGCGTCAATCACCTGATGGGGCACATTTATGCGGCGGTGCTTTCAGATCGTGAACCGGACCGGGGTATTGGCTGGCCCGCAGCGGACGAATTGCCCCGCCCTTCGGTTGCCCTGGTGGTGTCCGGTTCGCACACTGATCTCTGTCTCTTGCCGGACGAGGGAGGCGTCCAGGTTCTTGGTACCACACTGGACGATGCGGCCGGGGAGGCGTTCGACAAGGTGGCGCGGCTTTTGCATCTTGGCTATCCGGGCGGACCAGAGCTGGACCGGATGGCGCAACGTGGCAATCCACTGGCGGTTCCTTTTCCCCGCACCACCCGATCCCTTCCAGGGCCACGCGGCGAACGGGGGGTGGGCCTTGTGGCCGGGGAGTTTGCCTTCAGTTTCAGCGGGCTGAAAACATCCGTGGCCGTGTACCTGGAGCAGCACCATCAGGCGGACACCGCAGACGTTGCGGCGTCGTTCCAACAGGTGGTGGTGGATACCCTGGTGACGCGTACCCTGGCGGCCGCCGAACGAAGCGGCGTGCGCCATGTGATCGTGACCGGCGGCGTTTCGGCGAATTCGTCTCTGCGGTCGGCGATGGATCGGGCGTGCAGGGAGCAGGGATACTGTTTGCATGTGCCTCCGCTCCGATACTGCACGGATAACGCCGCAATGATCGCGGCCGCTGGCTGGGCCCATTATCAACGGTCCGGCGCCGATGGCTGGGACCTGGATGTTGCACCGGGTCTCACCCTGGAGATGGATGGGTGACGTGGCGCTCTATCGGGTGGAAGCGCTCGTGTTATGGACCAAACCGCTGGGAGAGTCCGACCGCCTGGCCGGCATGCTCACGCCCGATCATGGCCGAATGCGCGCGGTGGCGCGCGGTGCCCGACGTGGCAAAGGGCAACTGAGCGCGGCCGTGCAGCCCTTTGTGCATGCCCGCTTTCTTCTCTGGAAAGGCCGAGAACTCGATGGCATCAGCCAGGCGGAAATCCTTGGCCCCCATCAGGGCTTGAGTCTTCGGCTCGACGTGTTGGCGGCGGCTGCCTACTGCTGCGAGATTGCCCAGGCCTTGTCGAACGAGGGGCAGGAGGCTTCCTCCCTCTTTGCACTCCTCGCGGCCGCCGTCGATTGGCTCGGTGCTGTGCCACCCGGCGGTAACCTGCCGGTCTTGCTTCGATGGTTTGAGCTGGGGGCCCTGGGTGCATCAGGATTCGCCCCTCGCTTACTCGAATGTGCTCGCTGCGGGGGCCCCGCGCTCGGGGACTCGGCGCTCTTTTCGCCGTCCGCGGGCGGGGTGCTCTGTGCGAACTGCTCGGTGGGGGAGGGAGGCGTGTTGCTTTCCGCCAATTCCCTCCGCGCCCTCCACTACCTTGCCGGTTGCCCCTGGGATGCCCTGGCCGGGGTGCGGGTCGGGCCGAGGACGATGGCGAAGATGGCTCAGGCGACGGCGGCGCACCTGGATGCGGTCTTGGAGCGACCACTCCGTTCCAGGGCGCTTCTGTCCCTGCCCGAGAACTGATGCGTGTTACGGATGGGCTAGACGGGAAACGCTAGGATGCGCTTTCGGAGTCGTTTTGCTATGATCTACAGTAATGGAGGCGGGAAGCTTTGGATACGGAAATCACGCTCGATAAGATCGATCTGGTGCGGGATCGCACGCAGGCGCCCTACGCCCGGTGTTATGCGGCGCTCGAGAAGAGCGGCGGCGATGTGGTGCACGCGGTGATCGAGGTGGAACAGAGCCAGGATTGGCGTCACCGCATGCGTGGTCCACGGGGAGCTGTGGCGAAATGCCTGACGACGGTGGCACGTGAGGCCAAGCACACGCGGATCACCGTTCATCAGGGGGATCGCAAGGTCGTGGAGGTTCCAGGGTTGATCGGTGCGGTTGGCACGGTGGTGCTGCCGGTGGCCGCTGCTGCTGGGATCTTGGCCGCGTTCTTCTCGCAGTCGACGATCCGTTTCGAACGCCGTCCGTCGTGATCGTGATGCAGCGCTCCGCCCCGGCAGAGTCCGCGGGCGGTTTCGACCAGCGAGGTGGGCCGCTCTGAGAGAAACCGCTAGCGACTTCCAGGAGATTATTCTGACGCTGCATCGCTTCTGGGCCGATCGAGGTTGCCTTTTGGCACAACCGTACGACGTGGAAAAAGGTGCTGGAACGATGAATCCGGCTACCTTCTTCCGTTGTCTTGGACCGGAACCATGGCGGGTGGCCTACGTGGAACCGTCGCGGCGGCCGGCGGACGGGCGCTATGGGCAGAACCCCAATCGGCTGTATCAACATTGGCAGTATCAAGTGGTGCTCAAGCCGTCTCCGCAGGACGTACTCGACATCTATCTCGACTCGCTTGCGGCACTCGGCATCCGCTGCACCGAGCATGACATTCGCCTGGTGGAGGACAATTGGGAGGCACCTACGCTTGGGTCCTGGGGGCTTGGCTGGGAGGTGTGGTGTGACGGCATGGAGATCACCCAGTTCACCTACTTCCAGCAGATGGGTGGTCAGGAGGTGCGTCCTGTGGCGGCAGAGATCACGTATGGCCTGGAGCGCATCGCCGCATACATCCAGGGGGCACCCGATGTGTATGGGATACGATGGGTGGATGGCGTCACATACGGAGACGTTTTCCGCCGAGCGGAGTATGAGCACAGCCGATACGCATTCGAGCTCTCCAATAGTGCCATGTTACAGCGGCAGTTCGACGAATTTGAGGTGGAAGCGCGGCGGCTCTTGACGGAGGGACTGTGCCTCCCCGCGTATGACTTTATCCTCAAGTGCTCGCACACCTTCAACCTCCTGGATGCCCGTGGGGCGATTGCCCTGGCGCAACGCGCCGCATACATCAATCGCGTGCAACAGCTGGCGCGGAACGCGGCAGCCGTCTTTTATGCGCAGCGGGAGGAAGCCGGTTTTCCCCTGCTCCGGCCGGAAGGAGGGCCCGCACTGTGAGTGTTGAGACCTTCCTGCTGGAGATCGGCGTCGAGGAGCTGCCGGCCTCGTTCTGTGCACCTGCCATGGAGCAGCTACGCCTTCGCGGCGAAGGCCTTCTGCAGGAGCTCCGTCTGCCGTTTGCCGGATCGCGCACGCTTGGCACACCCCGCCGCTTGGCGTGGATCGTGGAAGGCATGGGGGAGCAGCCAGATGCGGAGATTGTGGTCCGGGGGCCCGCGCGAGCGGCCGCCTTTGATCCGGATGGGAAGCCCACCCGTGCGGCGGAGGGATTTGCGCGAGGGCAGGGATGCTCGGTCGGCGACCTGTTGGTGGAGGTGCGGGGCGGCAAGGAATATGTATTTGCGCGGCGCACCGAGGTGGGGCGACCTGTGGCCGAGGTGCTCGGCCCCGCCCTGCCCGGCCTGATCGCATCGATTGAGTTTCCACGCACGATGCGCTGGGGCACCGGGGACTTCCGCTTTGCCCGGCCCGTTCGCTGGCTCGTGGCTCTTTGGGGGGAGACGGTCGTCCCCTTTGGGATTGGCGAGGTGCGCTCGGATCGGATCAGCTTTGGGCATCGTACGCTGCACCCCGGCCCCATCCCCCTCCACTCTGCAGAGGAGTATGAGGGTGCGCTTGCCTCCGCTTCGGTGCTGGTGGACCCGGCCGCGCGCCGGATCCGCATCTGGGAGGGGCTGCGCCAGGTGGCAGCGGAGGTGGGTGGGATCGTCCGGCCGAATGAGGATCTCTTGGATGAGATTAACTTCATTGTGGAATGGCCCACCGCCTTCATTGGTCGCTTCGATCCGGCGGCCCTGGAGGTGCCAGAGCCGGTGCTCACGACGGTGATGCGTGTTCATCAGCGCTACTTCCCGGTCGAGAACCGCTCGGGAGAGCTTTTGCCGGTCTTTGCGGCGGTCCGCAATGGAGATGTGGCGCACCTGGAGACCGTGCGTGCGGGCAATGAGCGGGTTGTGGCGGCGCGCTTTGCCGATGCGCACTTCTTTTACGACGAGGACCGGAAAACGCCGCTCTCGTCGCGGGTGCCGCGACTCCATTCCGTTGTGTTTGCCCCTGGCCTTGGAACGATGTTGCAAAAAAGCGAACGGATCGAGCAACTGGCACTGCACCTTGCAACCGAGGTGGAGGGGAGTGTGGGTGTGCGGGATGCGGTAGCCCAGGCCGCGCGGCTCTGCAAGGCTGATCGTCTCACCCACTTGGTCTACGAGTTGCCTGAGTTGGAGGGGACCATGGGGGCCCGCTACGCCGCTGCAGAGGGGGTGTCATCTGCGGTGTTGGACGCCATCGCAGAGCATGTCCTTCCCCGCGGCGCGGGGGACCGCCTCCCGCATTCGTTGCCCGGTCAGCTCCTTGGGGTTGCGGATCGCATCGATACGCTCGCTGGTAACTTCCTTCTACAGCGTATACCGAGTGGTAGTGCTGACCCGTATGGGTTGCGCCGCGCTGCCCTGGCCTGTCTTCGGATCCTGGAGGACGCGGGATGGGATGTATCGCTGCGCACAGCTGTGACCAAGGCGTTGGAAGGGTATGCGCAGCAAGGCGTCACGGGGAATGCTTCCAACACAGTGACTGCGGTGATGCAGTTTTTGGAGGGACGGCTGCGGGGGCAACTCGAGGATGCGGGCTTTCGCAACGATATCGTGGATGCGGTGCTGGCTGCGGGTAGCGATCGGGTCGCCGATGCCTTTGCACGCTGCCGTGCGCTGACCAGTGCGGAGGCCTCGCCGGAGTGGAGCGATATGCTGACTGCCTTCCGGCGGGCGAGCCACCTCGTCGGAGAGGACGTGGAGGCCAAGATACCGAGCATACCTGCAACGGAGCCTGCCGAGCGCGCCCTAGTGGCCGCCCTGCAGGCCGTCGGGGAAGCGGTGCACAACTCCTTGGCGCGCCGGGACTATGGGGCGGTGCTCCGTTGCGTTGGGGCACTGCGCGGACCGGTGGATGCCTTTCTCACGGACCTTTTGGTCATGGATCCGGATCCTCAGGTCCGCGCCTTTCGTCTCTCGTTGCTGCACCAAGTGGCTTCCCTGACGGCTCCGGTCGCCGATCTCCGGCGGCTCCGTTCCGGAGCGCGGGCGGAGGTTGCCCCCTGAATTATGCCCTGTGCAGGGGCGCAAGCGCGACCTGCAGCCGTGCAATCTCGTCCAGCATGCGCCCAGCACTCTGCACGGTCGAGTCATCCGGATGAAATACCCCATCCTGGACCAAGTGGCCCACAAAGGGAATCATGACGGACTCGGCTGCGACCGCCATGCGGAGTGCAAGCAGGATCGGTTTGAGTTGCTGCTGTGCCCGTGTTCCCGCAGCGATTCCCCCATAGCTGACCAAGCCCACGGGTTTGTGTGCCCACTCCTGGCAGAGGTAGTCGAGTGCGTTCTTGAGCGGTGCGCTGTATCCATAATTATACTCTGGCATCACAAGCACGAAGGCATCCGCACCCTCCACGCGAGCGCTCCACTGAAGCGTGTGGGGTTGGGTGTATTGGCGGAGACGTGGGTGGTGTGGCTCATCCATGAAGGGTAGCTGCAGCTCAGCCAAATCCACCACGTCGATCTCGAAGCGGCTATCGCGTGTGGCCTCGGCAACAAACCACCGACCCACCGGCAATCCGATCCGGCCAGGGCGGGTGCTGGCAATGATGATCATCAATTTCGGCAATCGATATTCCTCCTGTTCCAGATCGCGGGACCGATCCACATCCGCTGTCGCCGATGCATGGGGACATCGGGAAAGCAGATCTCCAGGGGCTTGTCCTGTTGATCGGGGCGCGGGAGCGGGAATGTGAGCATGCTACGAACACGGCCTTGATTCTAACGCTAATTCCTCCAAGGAGCAAGGCGATCTCTTGCGTTTCGCACCGGTGCGGGAGGTTGTTGATGTGCCTTCCGCAAGGCTCGTTCGCGTGCGTTCGCTGGCTCGCTCTTGTGACCTGGGCGGTGCCGAGCAATTGTCAACGTGCGCGATCGCCTCAGCGAGATGGCACGGGGTGACCGCATGCAATCTCCACGCGGACCGCCTCCTAACCCCGCGAACCACTCAGGCGCCGTAAAATATTAAATCTCAGGCGGGACGTGGGGCCGGATCCGGTAGCAAACCAGGTCAGTGCCGTGACGTGGTGTCAACTGCTGCCCGATTTGCCTGACAAACCGCGACAACCGTTGTTCGTGCCGCCCCAATCCGGCTTGCGCCGGTTGCCCATGGTTCCCTC
>JAJYVN010000269.1 GCA_021791995.1 Bacillota bacterium | reverse complement strand
GAGTCGGCCTGCCACATGGCGCCGGGGTACGGGGACTCGCGGCGTTGGAACGTCTCGGTCGGGCGGCCCAGTTCCGCGCGGCTGACCCCCCTGCGGCAAAGGGCATGGGAGAGCGTGGAGCGCTTGATCTCGCCGGGCAGAGCGATGCCCTGCAGTTCAAGAATCCGGATGATGGTGTACACCGAGCGGCGAGGGTCCTCACGGCGCAGGGCGGCGGCGCGGTCGACGATGGCATCGGCCAGGCGGCGCTGGGCACCGCGATCGGTGCGGGCTTCGGGCAGAAGGCCGTCAAAGGCGCTTTTGCGCCAACGTGCCACCCAACGCGTGATGGTGCGCCGATGGATGCGGACGGTGGCGCCGTCGGGTGTGGTCCACAGGCGCAAGGAGAGATCGGTGAGCAGATGCGAGTACTCGCCCTTGCCGAGCGCATGCGCGACGAGGGGGGCGATGACACCAAAACGGAAGGTGGCGATGGCGATTCTCGGGTCTTCGGCGTTGGCCACGGGACGTTTCACCTCCGCCAACCACCGTAGGAGGTGCGAACGGCGCGAGGGAGTTCCCATGGTTTGTGGTCGGCGCCGGCGCGGCCGCCATCAGACCCAGACAGGCACGGCGGCGAGAAAGACCGTGGCGACGGTGCGCGCGGGGGCCAGCCCCGGCATGGCCTGTAGGCGCAGGACGTCGGCGCACCGGTCCGCCAGATCCCACAGAGTGGGCGGCGGTCTGCGGTCGTGGGACAGATGATCGGAAGGTGCGAACCAATCGATCAGGACGAGAAAGGCGGCCTGGAGATCTGCCGTGCGCCGACGGATGGCGCGGTCCCAGCGACGCAGGGTGCGGGGGTGATAGCCCAGGCGCGCAGCAAGCTTGCGCCACGCGATGCGCTCTTCCAGGTGCGAGCGCACCGCGTCGTCGCGTGTTGCGGTCGGCACCTGGAGGTACGGAAGGATGAACGGTGGATACAGGGTGATGGTGACGATCGCGCAGTCTTGGTTGTTGCACTTGGCGCGGTAGAGCCGGATCGGCATGGACAGCGCGGGGTCCATGGCCAGGTGGCGGATAAAACTGCCATGGCGCACGGTCGGGCCGCGGCACGCCGGGCACATCGGCGGGGGCGGTGATCGGTCACCGAAAGCGGCCAGGTACGCATCCAGGGTGGGCACGCCGTTCAGCGTGACCCAGCACACCTTCTGCGGGGCCCGCACCCCGAGCACGATACAGCGGCCGCGTACCAGGTCTATTGGGCACGGTTGCGGGCGCGCGCACGCGGCCGAGCGCGGATGGGCCTTCCAACTGTGCTTGCAGGCGGGGCACGGCGCATCTACGATCATGAGGTGGGTGACTCCAAACTGCGTTCTCCCGCCGCTGCTACACGATTGGGAGAACGCGAGGCATTGCACCCCGCAAGGACAGGGCCCGGTAGCGGTTCGCCGCCACCGGGCCCTGTCCTTGCTCTATGGCAATGTCACTGGCCAAATGCCCCGTCTTCAAGACACAGAAACCCGGCAGTAACACGTGCCCACCGGCCCTGCTCGCTGGCATCGTGCTCAGTCGAGAAGCCCATCGGCCTTGCACTTTCGAATTAGATCATCAACGAAGCCGTAGGCGTCGGCGACGGTCTCGTCCATCTCTTCGCCAGCCACGTCGAGTGGCAATTCAAATTCCGCCGCCCGGCGCGGGCCAATGTGATCTACTGAAGCGAAGTCCTGTTCGAGTTTGGCTAGGGCACATTTTATCAGTCCCGAATCCCTCGAGTGATGGTGCGCCAGTCGGCTTGCGATATCGTCGACACCCCCTGGCCAGCGTCGCAACACATAGACAATGTCAAACGCATCCTTTGGCTCGCCCCGGTCATGGAGGGCAAGTGCCTTCAAGATGGTAAAGGCGCCAGGTCCGCACACCGGAATAGTCCGTGTTGTTGCTTCGCCCTTCATGGTGCTGCCGTCGATCTCAATCCACTGCCGTTCGTCGAAGGCAAGCGTTAGACCGGGTGTCACCACTGCGCCAAAGTCGCCTTCGAGTTTATGAATTCGCAGACCCTTGGCGGATCCAGGCACCGGTGCCATGAGAAAGTCCACGGTGACGTTTAGGGGGCCATACACCCACCGTTGCGGTGTGGGGTTACCCCGTTCGTTGACGTCCTGGGTGAACCCCTCGCGCCGAAGACGATCGCTAATCTCGGTATACTGACTCTCGTCCAAGAGCCCGATGTCCAAGGCAACATCCAAGTCTTGGGTTCCCGGGTGCGGCAGTTCAGTTCCAACGCCGGGGCTCTTCGATTGATCTATCAGTAACGAGGGCACGTATCCGCCAACGATGCATAGGTTGTCCAAGTGACTCCCAAGAGTACTGGCGACCGTCAGGCAGGCAGCGCGAACGGCCGCCGTGTCTTGGGGCGTGTACCCACTGCGGTGTCGCGGCTTTCCTGCCATTACCTGGACCACCGCAGGAGATGGGTGCGAAGGTGGTCAGCAGCATCACCAGCGCGCTCGGGAAGATGCCTCAAATCCAGATACACCTGAAGGGGTGCAGTGCATGGGAGCCCGCCCCAGTCCTGCTCGTCCATAAACACGCCGAAGTCGTTGGGACCAACCAACTGCACGTTAGCACCGCGAGGTTCCCGGCGTAGCTGGAGGCGTTGCGCGACGTCTCGTGGATCACCCTCGACGTAGACTGTGGTCAGCCTATAGCGCGCGAAGCCGTCCATCCGCCAGGCAGCCGACAGACCCGTGAACGCGAAGTGAACGCCTAGCTCGCGGAGGCCGGCGGCAAGTTGAGAAGTCACCTCTGCGCCAGAGCCGCTCATGTGCCCGACAAGGACGTCGTGTGCTTCGAAACGGTAGTCTTGCTCCCATGCGTTTAGCAGCAGGTCGGGGTCGCGGGGACGCAAGACGGCCCCATGCCGCTCCAACAGAGACGCCTCGTCCAACCGCCGGACCACACGCGATATGCTGCCATCGTCTAGGCCGGTGACCTCGACTAGTTCGTGTTGGCGCCAGTACTTGCTAGGGTCGACAAGCAGTGCACGTGTCACCCTAGCACTCTTTGGCGCGAACGGAGAATTTGGTCGGCCGCGAGACTTAAGACTCTGGGGACGCCCTTCGACCCTCACGTACAGGTCGCTTGTGCGTATCCGAGCGTTGCCGGCGAGGTCCATCCAGTTGAGCTTCTGTCCGGCGGCCGCACCTGCGCCCTGCGACGACATAACGGGGACAACAAGTAGAGGGATACCAGGTCCCGCGTACCCGCTGAACTGATGCGCCGCCTGTATGATTTGATCAGGGCGGCTTGTGGCCTTCACCTCGATGAGCCATGCCCGGCCTTGCCCATCACAGACAACCATATCCGCCGGCGATGATGCACGTTCCGGATCGAGGTGCACCGAGGGGTCGCCCAGAAGATCGGCCAACAGAGTCGGCACCCGCTGCCGAGCTTCGCGCTCCGCTACGATGGCCTGCATAAAATCACCGTCCTGCGCACCTATGCAGGAACCATATTATACGCAGTAACAAGCATTGTCTAGCATCTTGCTCCTCGCTTCAGTCCAGTGGTCACGCTCACCCTCTGGTGAAGGCACATGGCCAAGGGCGCACGACACGGTTGAGGGATTACGTGGCGGCTGCATGGGTAGCCGCGTTCGTGGTGGCAGGCGTGGATCGGGTCAGGGATACGACTGGCGGTCGGCGGCGTTGCGGCTGTAGTCGGAAGAACTCTTGCCACAGGTGGTCATGGAAGAGGGATCGTGCGCGAAGGGAGGGGATCGCCTGCACGCCGGCCTCGCTCCAGCGCATGCCGGGCTGTTTCGTGCTCAGGTTCGAGACCAGCCGGCAGGTAGACTCGACCATGCCCGAGCCGATTGGCCAGCGGTGGCGGCATAGGGCGGGCAGTCCATCCGGCCGGCGTTGGCCGCGAAGTAGTCGATCGCCTTGCGCACCTCTTGACGCTGCTTCTTGCTTCTTGGCTGGAGAGCGCTGAGGGCCTCGAGCACCAGGGCGGCGATCGAGGCAGGCGCGATATCCGCGATCAGACCGAGGGCCGCCCATGCAGCAAGGCGCGGAATGACCATGCCGATCGCGTCTGCCAAGTCGGCGACACCGAAGACGACAGCGGTGCGTTGGTCGGGCAACTTGGGGATCGTGGCCAGGACGAACGGCGCGGCAAAGAGCGCCCGGGCGCGGCAGGGGGGGGTGCCACCG
>JAJYVN010000268.1 GCA_021791995.1 Bacillota bacterium | reverse complement strand
TCGCGTGCCGCCCTTCGCCCACGTGGGCACGACCGCGCGATCCTGACCCGGAGCGTTCACCCCGGCGACGCTCTGCCCGATTCACACACGCTCGCCTCGACGAGGCCCAACGCCCCGCCCATTCGTGCGCGTCCGCCGTCGTCCCGGCCGCGTTGGCTCTCTTACACCCCGCTGCCCCGGGTTGCCGAACTGGTACGTCCGCACAGCCTTGCGCTACACAGCCGGAGCGGTTCTTGGGTGCCGCCTCCAGGCGCCGGCCTGACCGGCGCTTCTTTGGTACCGAACTTCTGGCCTGAACCAGCGGCTACCTGCGCGGTTCTTCCACAAGCTGCAGTCAGGGAGCGCGGCGACTATGCTCACAGTCGAGCGATGCCCCGGTATAAAGCGAAATTCGGTAACGGCGATCGTAGCGTTCGTCCCGATTGTCCTCATGCACCTCCAGCATGCTGCCTTCAAGGCGTACGAGGGTAACCAGACCGTTGCGGCGGGTAACGCTGGCCGACAGCCCGTCAACCAACCGGATGAGCCGGTACATTGGTTTGAGCGCCACCGGGAACGAATCCGGCAGATTCGGCTCCTCCGTGTGATGATGGCGAACCAGCAACGCCGCTTCGGGTGACACACGGTACTCTCGGAGCGCCCACTCCGCACTGCGAGCGGCATGCAGGTGTCCCGGCTCAAATGTCGACGTTGGCAGAAACTCCTGACCAACTTCGAGCCGAGGTTGTTCCTTGCCGAGGTCGTGGAAGATGAAGGCCTGAACGACGGTGTCCTTGTCGATACCCACCAACTGGAACACTCCGAGTTCCTTCAGATCGGCCATGATCCGCAGGCCGTTGATCACGTGCCGATACGTGCCGTCTGGGATTATCCGAACGACGACTGCTCGCCCCGTCTTAGGGTCAAATACGTCCTGGTATTCGACTGAGGAGCGCAATTTCGACTCTACCTTGCTGTTGGGAAGCGTGAGCCCGAAAGCTCGTTCCGCCTCGCTTGCCCGCTCTCGGCTCTCGGCTTCGGCACCCTTGAGCGCGGTCACGTCAACAAATGTGACCACGACGCCACGCCTCCACTCGGAGCCCGTGAGCGCACCGAACTTGAACAAGATCTCGCGACCGCTGGCGACCTGCACCTGGCGCTCCCCTGCCCGTGCTCCCGCAGCGATCGCTCCGGGCACGGCGCTGATCCGCAGATAGTCCAACATGTGCGGGAAGATGTACTGGGCCAGTTCTTCGTACGACCTGCCCTGCACCGTGCTGCGGTCCACCCCCAGGAGGTCGGCGCCGTAGCGGTTGAGCAACCGCACAATCCCGCGTTCGTCGACGACGAAGATTCCCGACTCCATCGCGTCCAGCAACTGCGGGTACAACGAAGCGGGAACTCCTTCCTCGTTCGGTGCGGTGGGGTCTCTGGCGTCTACACGCGCCATCACCCCCCGGTGGACCACGCCCAGGATTGTGTCGTTCTCGACAACGGCAACCGACTGCCACGATGGCCGAGCTCGGAAGATGGCCTCAAGTTCCTTGATATCAGCGTCCGGGTGCGTAATTGTCTCGGGGCCAGCCGGAACAAGCACATCGGCCAGAGTCAGTCCGTCCTGCCACTCTTGTCCGTCATCCCTCACCGACCCAACCAAACGGTCGCTCGCGTCAAGGACATAGATTTCCGAACATGCTCCACTACGTAACAGCCAGCGCGCCACGGCAACGTTATCGTCAAGATGCGCTACCCGATAATTTTCATCCATTGCGAACCGGACACGGATCGCGGCCACCTCCTCGTGCGCCGTGCGCTACCGAGGTTCGTTTCGACCGGACTTCCTTCCTGCCGTAGGCCACGCGATTGCGCCGCCCTCGCCCCCATCCCAGGCCATCACGCTCGGCCCAATTGGCCGTGTTGGCTGGTCGCCACGACACCTCTCCGATGTACCATCAGGGTCAAGACCCTCGGGCAGATGTGTGACACCAGCCAGAAACGGACCCGGCTGGCACGCTTGCGACGCGCCAGCCGGACTCCCGGAGGAGTGTGCCAGCAGGGTAGACCCGCCGGTACCACCCGCGGGACGGAAAGCAACCGCTGATCCGATCCCGCTCTCATTCAGGGGGTCGCACCACAGCCACCCCGATCGCGTTGGACAGGCTGACCCCGATGGCTATCCAGTAAAATAAGGGACTCCCGAGGTGGCGGCCTGGGCGGGCCGTAGGCCGCCCAGCAGGAAAGCTCACGGCGCCACGCTCTCACCGGCCACGGTGGGCTCGACCCCGCCCAACGCACCTCGCCTTACGTCCACCCCATCCACAAATGCGCCGTAGGCTTCAAACCACTCCGGTTTCACGCAGTTTCTCTAGGTCAGCATCGGAAAGGCCTAGTGCGCGGTACACCGCGTCGTTGTCTGCTCCCAGAGGCCGTCCAGGCCACCGGATCGTTCCCGGTGAATCCGATAGCTTCGGTACGACCCCCGGCATGACTACATCGCGCCCCAACGTCGGATCGAATACCCGTACCATATTGGTTCGTTCGTGCACGTGCGGATCTGACAAGAACTCGTCGATCCTCAAAATGTCGCCGCAGGCAACGCCGTGCTCACGCAGGCGATCCAGAAGGTCGGTCGCATTGTGTTGCGAAATAACGCTGTTCAACACATCGTCCAAGTCATCGCGGTGTTTCACCCTTTGCGCATTTGTCGCGAATCCTGGATCGTCAACAATTGCTGACAACCCGAGTGCGTTACAGAGGCGAACGAACATCCCATCGGTGCTGACGGGAAGAACAATCCACCGGCCGTCTCTACACTTGTACAGGTTGTTTGGTGCCACGTGCCGGTTGACATTTCCAGTGCGCTCGCCCTTGTCGCCCGCCTCCTCGTAGGAGATCGCCGCGCTCTCCATCATTTTCATGAGCGGCTCATAAAGGCCTAGATCGATGAGTTGGCCCGCACCCTGTCTATCGCGATGGAACAGGGCAAGCATCACGCTAAAGGCACCGTAGATACCTCCTAGCCCGTCAGCCAGCGGGTATCCCGAGAACATTGGTGGTCCATCCGGGGTACCAGACATGTAGGTAAGGCCCGAAAACGCTTCGACGACTCTTGCGAAACCTGGCCTGTCGCGATAAGGGCCAGTACGACCGTAGGCTGAAAGGTGCAGCATGATCAGGTTGTCCCGCACAAGGCGCAAATGCGGGTAGTCAATCTGCCAACGAGCCAGGGTTTCCAAACGGAAATTGGTTATCACGACGTCGGCAGTAGCTACAAGCTTACGAAACAAGGTTTGTCCCTCGGGCTTGTGTAAATCACACGTAACATGCCACTTGTTCCGGTTGGTGACCTTGTGGCCAAGCGGATCGCCATTCTCGGCGAACGGCGGATAAGACCGGATCGGATCGCCCTGCACGGGCCTCTCCACTTTGATCACGTCCGCGCCAAAGTCAGAGAGAAGCGACGCTGCAAGCGGGGCCGCGAGGAGAGTCGACGCTTCGATCACGCGGACACCGGACAAGACGGCCATGACGTCGTTCACCACCTTGTAGCAGACAGGAGCACGAGAGGGGGCGAGCCACCACACCGACGTGCGGCGGAGGACGGGCACCATGAGGACCATAGGTCGCAGTCGCCGCGCTCACGCACGGCGCGGCGCGCGTGAGCGTCTGCCCAAAGGCAGGCTGCGCCCACTCAGCGGTTGAGAAGCGGCTTGATGGTAGCATAGGCCTGTGCGAGTGTGGTCTTCACGTTCGCGTCGTTCAGGATGATGGCGTCTTCTGCCTTCTGGATCGCCTGTGCGACCTGCAAGCCGTTCACCAGCATTGGCAAGTAGTGGCCGTGCTCGAGCGCAGGCACAAACACGTTCTCCCAGAATTTGATGTGCCGTGCGGTTGCCGTGTCGTTCGTGGCTCGAAGGCCGGTGTACCGTCCCAGCTTGAGGTACGCTGTCGAATGCTCTGTGAGGAAGCGGACCAACTCCCAGGCGAGTTTCTGGTGAGGTGATGCGGCCGGTACCAGCGTGCCCTGGAGACGTTGGGTACAGAGCCGCCTGTGCCACCTTCCATGTGGCCGGGTACTGCGCTTGAAGGATGCCGCTCTGCCACGACCCTGCAGCCAACTCCATTGCCGAGATGCCTGTGCGAAGCTGAACGCCACCGTTCTCGAGTGTGGATCCCTGGATAGCCGGGAAGGCTGCATGGCACTTGTAGACACCCGTTTTCG
>JAJYVN010000267.1 GCA_021791995.1 Bacillota bacterium | reverse complement strand
CCCGCTGGATGACGTACGCCACGCCCGAGGCATCGCGCGCTGCAATGGTGTCCCGACTGTCAAACCCCGAGTCGATCCGCAAAAGCAGGTCCGTCTCGGTGACCGTTCGCTTTCTTGGTCCCCGAGTTGTTCCACGGCGAGACATCCACATCCAGTGGTACCGGTAGGCGATCCACGTCCGCCACCAGTGTCACCGTCGACCGAACGGCGGCCAGCAGCCTCGCGCTCCCCTCCCGCACGATCTCCTCCCGTCCCACCGCTCCTGCGGCTTGATCCAGCCGCTGGCGCAACGTGGGCGAAGACGGCACCACGTTCAGACCTATGGCCCGACGAAAGCCTTCGTCTTCCCGGTGCGCCGCGAAATGGTCGAAGTCGTTTTTGCCAAGGCACAAGAACCCGACGTAGGCACTCACCACCTCGCCATGCCTGATCTCCGGCGACGGACGGTCCGCCAGAGTCGTGGCGTTCCGATGGGCGTCCCGTTGCGTTGTCTGCAGTAATTGGCCGACCACGGTCAGGCCAGCGTGCGTTGTGAGGATTTTTTTGGACTTCTCGATGATAAACGGCAAGGTCGCGTTCTCACCTTGCGGGTGAAGGTGATTAGACGCGGCTAATTGCCGCTTACGCTCACAGCTTCAACCCCCGATAGCTATCACCCTGCCACCGAGCTCACGAATTCAGGTACTTGAGGTATGAAGGTCACTATTGGCACTGATGCCAAGGAATTGGGGGTACAACACGCCAAGGGTTCAGCCACGCGACCAACCGTCGTGCCTTCCGCCAACTGTCCGATGATCGATGCTGAGACGTGCAAACGATGCTCCATTCTTTGTTAGTTCGCCCACGCGAGGAGTCCCTTCCGCTGCTGATCCGTGATCTCCAGTCGTTCCGATTTCCGCATCGCCCGGTTACACCCGCCCCGCTACCGACGCACTTCTGAGACTGAGCACTAGTTGGTAGGGTTCCGTTGGGGAAGTGTGGATGCCCACAGCTGACCTAGGTTTGTAGTCTGCCATAACTCAGTGTTCGGGCTGGCCCCCCCCTGTTGCTCAAACGTCGAGAATAGGATGGCTCCCTGGGAAGTTACACCGGCAACGCCAAACGCCTCCCGGCTGCTGGCCGGTGCACCAGGAGACAGCGTGGTATACGTCCATGTCTTTCCCGCGTTTTGAGTACTGGCGACGCAGAGGTCTACAGCGGAGGAGTTACCAAAGGAGCACCTGCCGGGCGCGATGGCATAGGCGATCTCCGTGGACGCGACGGCAATTGTGGCTGGAAAGTCGCCGGGCGCATTCGGCAAACCGCTCACGTCGCCCGGGGGAGACCCCGCGCTGACCGATCCAGTTGCGGCAACGGCCACCCAGGATGACGTCGCCGCGTCGAACCAATAGATCGTGGATGTCTGAGATCCCAGGCCTGCCGCGCCGCTGACCACAGACCAAGCGGCAGAGGAACCTTCGCAGCCGAGTTTGCCGCCGGATGCGTAAGGGGCAACAGCAATCTGCTTGTTCCACGCGGCCCCCCCATTGGTGGTGGCGTCAATGTTCACCGTACCAGGAGATGTAGTCGTCAAGAGCCAACCGGAATTCGGAGTCGAGAAGCAGACGGATTGCGGTTGTCCAGAAGTGCGAACGGTCTGCCAGGATGCCCCGCCGTCATTCGTGGTCACTAGGCTGGTGGTGCCATTGCTGGCTGTCGCGATGCCATAGCCCACGGATGCACTGACGAAATCGACGGACGTCAGGGCACCGACCGTGACAGGCTCGGTCATTGTTGTCCAAGTGGACCCAGAGTCCGTGGTACGATAAAGATTCCTTTCCGTAAGGGCCCACCCGTCAGCCGGAGAAACAAAATACAGACGTCGAATGCCGTCTGGGATGTGTCCCCTTAGCGTCCATGTTCTGCCGCCATTTGTTGTGGCGAAGAGCAGCCCAGTAGACGTTCCCCAGAAGCCAGCGTCAGATGTCACCAAGACGACACTCTGGGCCGGTGGCAACAAGGTGGATTGGATACTCTTGCCCGCTGGTGCTGCTGGGGCACCTTTAGGGCCTGTTACGCTTCCACACCCCGCGGCCAGCACCACCGCCAGCACAGCGAGGACGGCCCCCGCCTTGGCGATGATCCCTTCCGGTTTCCGTACCATATTAATCACGTGAATCCTCCTCCGGTTGAGTGATCCTTTGCGCGCCATCCCTGCGACGCTCGGTATTTGTGGGTCTTGCGCGGCCGTCAACTCCAGCATCCGAATCACCGTCTGGCCATACGGCACCCCAGCCCCACGCCCAAGCCTCTGGACTGTGGACGCATCGCACGCAATCTCCTGCGTATCGGCCAGCTGACCAAGACTCCACCACACCAGTGGATTGAACCAGTGCACCGCTTGGATCACCGTCGCAGCCCAGCTCGCGGCGAGGTCCCAACGGGTGTAATGCACCAGTTCGTGAGTGAACACATGCCGCAGCTCTTGGTCGGTGAGTTGGCCTGCCATCCCCGTCGGCATAAGTACCCGTGGGTGGAGCACACCAAAGAGTGCGGGACCGGGGATCCGCTGGGATTCCTCCAACGACGGGGCTCGTTTGCATACAGCGGCCGCCACGCATTCATTCCACACCGCCAACACCCGTGGATCCGTCACCGGAACCGCACGGCGCAGCTTGCGGCGTAGCTTGCGGTCTCCCACGATCACCCGACCCATAAAGAACACGATGCCGAGGAGCCATGCAGAGACCAATGCCAATTGCCACCATGGAAGCCAAACACCGACTCCGTGCGCCACCACCCCAGTTCCCTTGGTGACGGAGGGAGCCGTGGTGGACGCAGAAGACACCTTCGTGGACGTATTCGGCGTTGCAGGAGCGCTGGTGGGCTCCGGAGGAGCCACGGAGGCACTCGGCGCCGCTCCGCCTTGGACGGCATGCTCAACCGGAGCCAGAACACCTAGACCGGTCGACGCTGGCAGAAGGTTGTAGATGCTGATCGGACTGGCGGGTACGCGAGGCAAGGCCAACTGCAGGAAGACCAATCCCCATAGGGCATACGTCCATCCCGGTCGAAGCCAACGCCGGCCGACCAGGGACACCAGCGCCACGACCACGGCCAGAACACTCGCCCGCAGCGAAGAGACCGCAGACCAACGCAATGCGTCCCAGAGGATGTGCACCACCGACACCTACCTCCCGTCGAGGAGCGCCTTCCATTCCGCGATGTCTTCCGGGCTGAGGCGCTCACTGCGGATGAAGGTTGCCAGTAGCGGCTTCGCCGAGCCTCCATAGAGCCGATCCAAGAAGGACTGGGTTTCCGTCTGTAGGCACTGCTGCCGGCTAAAGGCCGGGAGGTACCGCCGCTCGGATCGGTGCCCCAGCGGCTGGAGGACGCCCTTGTGGAGCAGTCGAAAGACCAGCGTCTGGATCGTCTTCGGAGACCAAGTCTTGGTGGTAGACAGGGCCTCGACGAGCTCACTTGGCGAAAGGGGACCGCGCTGCCAAAGTACCTCCATAACCACCCACTCCGCCTCCGAGATGTGCGGTACATCTTCCATTCCATCCGCCTCCCTGCGATAACTTACATTGACAAAGCTTGTTCGTCAATGGACTCTTCCTCCAGGATGCCAGAGGCATCCGCACGCTATTTCCCTCACACAGGCATCATCGCACTGGAACCGGGGCGCGTCCTGACATGAAGCTGACATGAATAAACCATGGCCCGGACGCAAGCATCGGGTGGCCGCCGTAGAGGTGGTCGAGGCCGGGGCGGAGGGAGCGTCGGCTGCGCGAGCATGCGTTGCTCATCCTAGACGCGCCGGTACCCGGGAAAGAGGACGGAGAAGCGGAAACGGCTACCGGAGTGACGGCTGACACTCCCGTTCCTGTTCTTATAGTCTTTTATTTCCGGCTACTGCCGGTTTCCTATTGGAACGTTCCTGCTTCGCAGTAGCCGGTTTCACCAGGCCGTTCTCCTGGCCAGAGCCTTCTGCTCCACAGGCGTTTAACGTCTCCAGGGAACTCCCGGCGACAAGCGACGCAAGGTTTCGCGCCGCGTTCAGGTCTCAGTCGATCTCTGCCCCACACGCCTCGCACGGGAAAACCCGCTGCCCAAGCGGCATCGCTGTCTTGATGTGGCCGCAGGCCGAGCAAGTCTTTGTTGAAGGATAGAAGCGGGGAGCAATCACCAACTCGGACCCGTACCATATGGTCTTATACTCCAACAT
>JAJYVN010000266.1 GCA_021791995.1 Bacillota bacterium | reverse complement strand
GTATATGAGATCCATGCGATGCTCGACCCCGGGCAGACCGTTGGGAATCTTGGAGAAGTCTCCTCGGCCCAGCTCCTTCTGCTCCTTGAAGCAGAATGGGCAGTGGTCCGTCGCCACGACCGCCAGGTCGTCGCTGCGCAGACCGCGCCAGAGGGCAGCTTGGTCTTCCTCTGACCGCAAAGGCGGAGAGCAGACGAACTTAGCTCCGTCGAAGCCCTCACGGGCAAGGTCAGCCTCGGAGAGAAAGAGGTACTGGGGGCATGTCTCAGCGAATACCGACTGTCCTCGGTCGCGCGCGACCACAACCTCCGCCAGCGCCTGGGAGGCAGAGAGATGGACGAGGTACAGAGGGGCCCCGGCCACCCGGGCCAGCTCGATCGCCCGGTGGGTCGCCTCCGCCTCGAAGACGGCCGGGCGGGTGGCTCCGTGGAAGCGGGGGGCCACCGCGCCAGCGGCGAGCGCCTGCGCCACGAGCGGATCGATGGCGATGCCGTTCTCCGCGTGCATCTGGATTAGGGCGCCGTTGTCGGCCGCGCGCTGCATGGCCTGGAGGATCTGCCCATCGGTGGAGTAGAAAACCCCCGGATAGGCCATAAACAGCTTGAAGCTGGTGACTCCCTCCTCCACCAACTGGTCCATCTCCCGCAACGAAGCGTCGTTGACATCCGACAGGATCATGTGGAAACCGTAGTCCCCAGCGCACCTCCCCTCGGCTTTGCGCTGCCACTCCCCCAGGCCCTCATGCAGGGAGCCGCCCCGAGGCTGGATGGCGAAGTCGATGATGGTCGTGGTGCCACCCCAAATCCCCGCCCGGGTCCCACTCGCGAAGGTGTCTGCCGAGAAGGTCCCCCCGAAAGGCATCTCCATGTGCGTGTGGACGTCGACCCCACCCGGAATCACATACCTGCCGCTAGCGTCCACCACTCTGTCGGCCGTGCCGCCGAACGACCGGCTCAGCTCTGACCCCGACGCTGTCAGCGCCACGACCCGCCCGTCCTCCACCAACACATCGGCGAGTGACGTGGCGCTGGCGCTGATCACAGTTCCGCCCCGGACGATCAGCCGCATCCTCAATAGCCCCTAGTACCGGCGAGCGCCGCGAGCCGCGGACATGTCAATGCCGACACCGCTGAGCTCACCGCCACCTCAGGGGGCCCCGAGCGCGCGGTAGGAGTCGGGCCGTCGGTCGCGGTAGAAGGCCCACCGCTGGCGCACCTCATTCAGCAAGCCCATGTCGAGGTCGCGGACGACCACCTCGTCGCTCTCGTCCGATGCCGCCTCGCCCACCAGCGCCCCTTGGGGGTCCACGAAGTACGAACTGCCGTAGAAGTCGTCGTCCCCCAGAGGCTCGACCCCGACCCGGTTGAGGGCACCCACAAAGTACTCGTTGGCCACCGCGGCAGCGGGCTGCTCAAGACGCCATAGATAACCAGAAAGCCCGCGGCTAGTGGCCGAGGGATTGAACACGATGCGAGCTCCGGCTAATCCCAGCGCCCGCCAGCCCTCCGGGAAGTGACGGTCGTAGCAGATGTAGACCCCGACCCGGCCGACGGCTGTGTCGAAGACCGGATAACCTAGGTTGCCAGGCCGGAAGTAAAACTTCTCCCAGAATCCTTGCACCTGCGGAATGTGATGCTTGCGGTATTTGCCTAAATAGCGACCATCGGCATCGATCACCGCCGCCGTGTTGTAGTAGACGCCGGACTGCTCCTCCTCGTAGACCGGCACCACCAAGACCATCTGCGTCTCTTGCGCTAGTGCGCGCATGACTGCCACCGTTGGTCCATCGGGAACGGCCTCAGCCAAGCGGTAGTACTGAGGGTCCTGAACTTGGCAGAAGTATGGACCCGAGAAAAGTTCTTGAAAGCAAAGTATCCGCGCGCCTTGGGCAGCCGCCTGCCGCGCCATGGCTACATTCGACGCCAGCATCGACTCCCGCTCTCCCGTCCAACGTGCCTGTACCAACGCTGCCCTAATGATATCTTCCACTAGCGCGCCCTCAAACCGAATGACGACCACCAACTCCCAACGCGGCACGTCCACTCCCATCGCGCGTGTCTGATCCAAATAGCCGGATGGCGGCCCCTCCGGTCACACCGCCTCACCGGTCGGCACTCCCGGCAGAACCAACCGCGGCTCAAGATATCGGTCCGGACACTCTGCGTCCCTCAAAAATTCCACCAGCATGCCATGCAGCCGTGACACTACGTCCCAATTCTCATAGGCCACGTTTCTCCTCTGACGAGGGTCGGACTCCAAGTCGAAAAGTTCCACTGGATCACTGCCGCTTGCATAGAGCATCGCCCACTTCTGCGTGGTGACAGTTATCGGCATGAATCCACTAAACGTCCGGTCCGCTGAGTCCACCGCGCGCGTATGGTCCCCCGGCAAGTGTATGGGCCATGATGTGACCACGCACTCTCGCGTCGCAGCTACATCCCGTCCGTCAGAACGAACGAAACTGATGCCCTCACACGTGTGCTCCAGACCCATAAGTTCGACAATCGACGCTCCTACGTCCGGAATGCACGCCAGCCCCCCCTCGCGCCTCGGCGCAGTGCCAGGGATACGCATCATCAATGGAATGTGGCAAACTTCTTCATATAAAGGCGACCGCCCCATCTCACCCACCGCACTCCGCTGCTCCGAGACAGGTCCGATCCGCCAGCCGATAGACTTCCCAAAGTACCCGTGCTCGCCAAAGTAGAAGCCATGATCCGTCAGAAATAGCACCACGGTGCTATCCGCAAGACCGGTCTCGCTCAAGCGCCTCAACAAAAAGCCAATCCAGAAATCGGACATTCGCACCTTCCCCAAGTACGCCGCTCGCCCGAGCGCGATAGCTTCGGCGTCTCCCTCGTCGTCAACCCTCTCGTACGGCGGGTACGGCACAACCCCTCCTTGAAAGCCAGGCATAAATTTCCTAACATAATACTCTGGAGCATCCCACGGCTCGTGAGGATCCCACGTGTCCGCAACCAAAAAAAACGGACTACTCTGCTCCACACTGGCCTGCCGTTCCAACCACTCGGCGGCTAATCGCATAGTCGTGGGGGCACAGTGATCGCCTTCTACGCGCCGCAACCGCACAACATCCTCTGAACTGTCAGGGTGCAGTCGATCCGGTTGGCCGCGAACCCAAACGTAATCGCTGAAGCCCCTATCATATCCGAAGCCAGACCGCATCAAAAATGGCACGTCTGTGACGCACATAGTCTTGTAGCCGGCCGCACTCGCCGCTTCCGCAATTGTGGGCCACGAACGATTGAGCGGCCCCCACCCCTGCCTCGTGAACGACAGTCGACCCGTCAACAAATCAGCGCGCGCAGGCACAGTTGGAAACGAACAGCTGTAAAACCTATCAAAGACGATAGCTTCCTCAGCGAACTTGTCAAGGCACGGGGCCGCTCCGGACGCCCCTCCGTACGCCGCCAAGTTATCCCGTCGAAATGTGTCGCTCACTATGACCAGCACGTTCGGCCGCTCACCGGGCCTTGGCCACGCTCCGCCCGCACCACCCATCGTAACCCTCCTAGCTAAGTCGCTGCACTAACAGAAAATGATCCGCCGCGCTTTCACAACCACTTCCAGGTCAACGTACGTTCCATTCAGAAATCGCTAATAACGGCTGGCTGCTCCAACATAGTGCGCAAAAATTGTCCTGCCCGCCAACCGCCACAAGCGGTCTGTGATAACGCCCAAGACGCCCAACGTGACAATGCCGACAAACATCCAGGAAATCTGAAAATACAGGCGCGCCGTCCAAATCAGATACCCCAAACCCGAGTTTGCAGCAATAATCTCCACCGCGATAATCACGAGAAAGGCATTCGCCATCCCCAGTCGCATCGCAGTGTATATGTGCGGAATTGCGGATGGGACACGAACGCGCCACATTAGGTCCAATCCACTGGCGCCCAGGCAGCGGGCAGCCGCCACCTTGTCGTCGCTGATGGATGCCACACCCGTGGCCGTGGTCACGGTCACCAAAAACCCCACTGCGTACATGATCAGCAAAATTTTCGACGCCTCGCCCACACCAAACCACACCATAAATAGGGCGACAAGCGCTAGGGCCGGAATGAACCTGAGAAAGTGAACAAACGGATCGAGAATGGCCTTTGCAAATCGCGATGTGCCAAGGACAAAGCCGATCGGTGCGCCTACAAGAGACCCCAAAACCCAGCCGGACAGAATCCGTACGAGGCTTATGGCGGTGTCCTGCTCTAACTGCCCGTTAGCCA
>JAJYVN010000265.1 GCA_021791995.1 Bacillota bacterium | reverse complement strand
CTCCTTCTCCGCAAGGGGAGAGGGAACCATGGGCAACCGGCGCAAGCCGGATTGGGGCGGCACGAACAACGGTTGTCGCGGTTTGTCAGGCACATCGGGCAGCAGTTGACACCACCTCAGTCCACCCAACAGAGCGTATGTCTGGAAGTATGTTGCCGAGCGGTCGTCTCGAGGTATCAGTGCGGAGAGGGCATCCGACCGCTGACGGGTTCCATCGGTAGATCAGCGAACGCTAGATGCGACTGCGATGACTTGTGAAGATGCAACGCTACCGTTGTGATCGGACCGTTGGCCTGGCTTGCCGTCTCTCGAATTGCAACTCCTTCGGCCCGCTAATCATAGATTGCTTTCACGCACTTCTCCGAGCACCGTCTTTTTCCCCTGGTGGGTCCTTTCCTCGGAGCCGCAAGTGGGCTCGCCCTGGGGGGCAATTTCTGATCCGACTTACCCTTCCGATAGCCCCACCATCCGGCCGGCGCTCGTATTCTGTTCGGAAGAGCAGGGTGGGCATTCCACTGTGTGGAATTTCGGGAAACGCATTCGAATGATCCACGGTGGAGGCGAAACGCAGGGGTGTGGGGCAGGCACGCACTCGGCCGTCTGGCTATTTGTGGACTGGGCCTTGTGTTTTGGGCGATGGCTGGGGGGTGTGGGCGCGTGCTTGCTACCACCCACGCGGCAATCCATGGAGCGCCTCCGACCACTACGAGCAGCCTCTACCTGAACACCACTAACCCCACGGTGCTGCGACAGTATGGATGCACTGCTGGCGAGCAAGCGGTGACCGCCGGTGTCCATCAGGGGCTGTATATCCTCGACTTCGGACAACCGCAGACCTGGGTCGGGACCGGTGGTCCTCAAATCGGTACCCGAGACTATGGCGGCAACTTCGACACCATCACCATGATTAGCAATGCTGCCGAGGCCTGGATCCAGGGCTATCGCGCTTGTGTTCCCGGTGGCCTGCGGTGGTGGAAGGTGCCGCACGCTGTCTTGGGGGTAGGCACCAACAATAAACTCCCGGGAGGTGGGACCACCCGTCAAGGGGGGCAGGCGTGGGCTGAGATGATCAATGCCCTAAACCTGTGGGCCCGTCATCACGGTGATGCGTTTGACGTTCAGGTGGCTGGTGCGTCTGACATGGAGACCGGCTGGAATTCGCCAACAAACACCATTGCTTGGGTCAACGGCTACAATCAGGTCGCCAAAGCCTCGTTGGGCAGTGTGCTCTATGACTTTGGCGATGACGCGGGGGGATTGAATCCCGGCGGTGGATGGACTGCCTACGACGTTTGGTACATTGCCAACGGTGCCAAACTGGACCTTCCGATACCCGAAATTTATTATCCCGCCGACGCAAGCTTGGACTGGGCACCCCTCAGTGCCTGGGCCTTAGTCCATGAGGGGCGTCTGATTGACTTCAAGGGTGTGATGAGCGAAAGTGCCGCGGCTCCGTCGACGCTGACTGCTGCGCAGGGCTGGAGCGACCTGGTCACCGCGTTGCAGCAGATCGGAGAAGCCAATCCAACCCATGTCCCTTTTGCGACCGACATCAACTACAACGGACCGGCATCCTTTTGGTGAGAGCCCACACCAGGACGCTCCGCTCCCTTCTCTGCCTTGTATGGCTCATGTCGGCACGCATCTCCGACGGACTACCGTTCCCGTTCGTATCGTCTTCTGTTTCCGGCTATTGCCGGTTTCCGATTGGAACGTTCCTGCTTCACAGCAGCCGGTTTCACCAAGCCGTTCTCCTGGCCAAAGCCTTCTGCTCCACAGGCGTTTAACGTCTCAGGGGAACTCCCGGCGAGGAGCAACGCGAGGTTCCGCGCCGCGTTCAGGTCCCGGTCGATCTCTGCCCCACACGCCTCGCAGCGGAAGACCCGCTGCCCAAGCGGCATCTCTGCCTTGACGTGGCCGCAGGTCGAGCACGTCTTCGTTGAAGGATCGAAGCGCGGAGCAACAACCAACGGGGACCTGTACCACGTGGTCTTGTACTCCAACATCCGGCGGAACTCGCCCCACCCAGCGTCCGCGATGGACCGGGCCAGATGATGGTTACGGACCATGCCGCGCACGGAAAGGTCTTCGACCACGATGACCGACTTGGTTTTCGCCAGCATCGTGGTTGCTTTGTTCAGAAAATCCGTGCGCTGATAGCGGATGCGTCGGTGGATTCGTGCGAACCGAGCCGTAGACTTGCGGCGATGGCATGCGCCACGTTGCTTACGGCTGTGCAGCCGCTACGCCTTGGCCAGAGGCTTTGGAGACTCCCACGGTCATCCATCGGAGAGCACCGCAAAGGACGTGAGGCCCCGATCGATCCCAACCACAGGTCCTACGACGGGCTGTGGATCATCGCGTTCCATCTCCGCCGCAAGTGACACATACCAGCGGTCCGCCTCGCGACTGACCGCCGCGGAGAGAATGCGGCCACGGAACTTCTCGGTCGTCCCCTGGTTCGTACCCATCCGATCCGTGGCAGCGTGACCGACTGGGGGTGGACCGTAATGCTGCCGGTGCGCCGGAAGGAATCCCGTCGCCCGTGCTTGCGGCGGAAACGCGGGAAGCCGACGCGGCGTCCCGCCTTGCGGCCACGCCAGAAGTTGGCGAAAGCCCGGTCCAGGTCGCGCAACGCCTCCTGGCTACAGCATGGAGAGACAGCGTAGACCCAGGACCGTTGCGGTTTCTCCGCGTTCCACTGCGTGCGGCACGGGATTTCCGGCATCCAACAGGCGCTTGCACAGGGCCAGCCCCCCATGGAAGGCATAGCGGGCCGTGCTTACGGACTGAGCCAAAAGGCTTCGCTGTTGCTCGGTCGGGTCCAACGCGTAGTGGAACGCCTGGTTGACTTTCATGCCTCACTCGCCGCCTGGAGCGCCTTCTCCGCCCGGCGGCCATACAGACGCGCGCACATGCGGATCCGCACATCCCTCATGTTTTGCGCCAGATCGTCCTTTACTTCTTCGGGGTCCACGACGACCACCCCTCGGCCCGTTGCGGCAAGAGCCGCCTCGATGTACTCCGAGCCGAACCGTGCCCATCGATCCCTATGCTCCACCACAACAGTGCCATCGTCCGACGAGCGAAGAACGGCAAGAAGACCTTTCCGGTGCCCGTCGAGACCGCTACCCACCTTGGCCATCACCTTCGCGACCCGCATGTTATTCTCTGTCGCAAACGCGGCCAGGCGGGCCACTTGACGGTCCAGGTCGGCTTTCTTATCCGTGGAGGACACCCGCGCGTACAACACCACACCCACTTCCTCCCGCTCGGAGGCTTCCACCAAAATCGTCCCGGTAGGCATCTGGCGTGCTGGCATAGGCAGCTTTCCAGCGTTCCACCACTTCCAGGCGGTCTGGTATGCGATGTCGTTCTTTCGGACCCAGTCCGAAAGCCTCGTAGAGTCATTATATCACGTCGGCATATGTGAGATAATAAACAATTCGGCTGTTAGCAACCCTCTCTGGGGTGGCGCCCAACTCCCCCGGTGGTCTCGTGTGGGAACCCCACCATGCATAGGATGCGAGACCGGTTCGCTGGTTGCTCTGGGTCCGACCGCCATAAACACGGACTGAGCGTGCGAATGCGCAGGTGGGAGGTGCAGCGATGGCGGTGGGAAGATCGAGCGCGAGAATCCGGCGGTTGGGGTCGATCGGTCTTGCAAGTGCTGTGGTGTTGTCTCTGGGCGTAGCAGGCGTTGCGGCGGCGGCGACGCCGAGTTCGTCCATGCTGGTCGCGAGCGGGGAAATTACGGCATTGGGCAGCGCATCTGTCACGGTGACGGGGGCAAATGGTGCAGCCTCGACGATTGACACCACGTCGTCGACCAAGGTGTTGATGGATGGAATTAACATCGACTCTCTCAGCACGGGAGAGCAGGTGGTTGTTTTCGGAACCCAAGATGGTCAGTCCGTTACAGCGACCGCCATCGTCATCCTGCCTTCGGCGATGGGAGTCATCACGGCGGTGGGGAGCGGGAGCATCACGGTGCTCCAGAGTGACGGAACTGCCGTGACGGTGGACGTGACATCGTTAACGACAGTGCATGGCGCCAGTTCCGTGGCAGTGGGCCAAGAGGTGCAAGTCTTCGGGGCAGAGAGTTCCGGTGTGGTCACGGCGACGACGATCAACGTGCAGCCGGTAGCGCCTGCTGGTCCGGCGATGCCGGTGGCGACGGGAGTCATCACAGCGGTGGGCAGTGGGAGCATCACGGTGCTTCAGGGTGACGGAACTGCCGTGGTGGTGGACACGACGTCCTCGAAAGTCGGGCGTGGGC
>JAJYVN010000264.1 GCA_021791995.1 Bacillota bacterium | reverse complement strand
CACCCTCATTCGCACTCGCATTCGGGGCACCCGACGGGCCACCCGGCTCTCCCCCACCCTCCGAAGGCATGGCCTCCCCGAACCCACCTACAGCCCTGCTGTTCGCCGCCTCCAGCGCGCCACCAACACCGCCGGCGGCCATCGACCCACCGCCCGTCGCCGCTCCCATACCGAGCCGCCCGGCCATCATCCCGGCCGCCACCGCTCCACCCACCGCGGCTGCGGCCACCGGCGAGCGATCTCCCTCCCACACCGAGAGATACCGAGCCAAGACCGGCCAGGCAATGGCCGCCACCGCCAGCACCATGACCGCGGTCAGCGTGTCTTTGATCTGCCCGCTGAGTGTCGTTGCCCCCGGATTTCCCCCGACCAAGAACCCGACGGCGAACACGATGGCGATCACCGGCTTGACCATGATCACCGTGAGCAGTTGGCTCCGTGCCCGCGCCCACCACTGACTCGTCTCGTCGAGCATCGACCCCGCCGCAGCCAGCGGAAGCGAGAACAACAACAGCAGGATCGCTACCTGTCGTGCGAGCAGCTCGACCAACAGCACCATCACGATGAGCACCATCGCCAGCTCCACCACAACCAGCACAAAGGCTCCCATCGTGGCCGTCCCACCGAGCACCAGACGTTGGACGAATGCTGTCACCGTCCCTGAGCCCAGCGACCCCTGCACCACCGCTGCCGCCAACTGATTCGCCAGTGTCGTCGCCGCCAAGACGATGAACGGTCCTGCCGCAATCACCAGGATCGTGCGCAGTAGTCCACCGGCGGCCACCGCCATCGGCGCACCCCGGCCCGAGATGGCCATCTTCGCCGCCTGGACGCAGCCCGCGATGAACGCCAGACCGATGGCGCACCACACGATGATCGCCCCCGGACTCGTTGCTCCGGCGTCGCCGGCGAGGAAGATCGACTTCAACCCGATGGCTGTCGCTCCGATGAAGACGTGTGCGAAGCCCGTGATCATCTGGGTGAGCCCTGTCGAGATCTTTGTGAGCAGCCACTTCAGCGGATCAGCGGCGAACGAGAACGCGCCCGTCAGAATTGTGAGAATGCCTGCGATCAGCATGGGTGCCACCCCTCTCCTGGGGGAGGCGCCGCGCTGAACGGAGTCGGCTCGGCAACTGCCACGGTCCTCCACCCCTGACCCGTCCAGCGCATCGGCCACGCCACAACCTGTGTACCCGCCCCGCCACCGGGAAGCTCCAGGGTTCCTTCAAGGGCCACGTCCACCACATCGGCGCTCGCCTGTCCGAGCACTTTGCATCCGTAGGGACTCCACGATGCAGACCACGTGGCTTGGCCGCCAGCCCCCTCGCCTCTGGCCCAGCTCCGCATCTCGTCGGCAAACCCGGCGATCACTGTCGACGTCGAGGTAGTGGTCTGGCGCAGCACACCGACGAGTGCTGTCAGATCGGCGGCGCGCGTGTACAGCTCTGCGGTCAGTGCGTTGGCAGCACTCACCGCACCAAGCTCAGAGTGACCGAACCCCTCCGCCACTCCACCTGTGTAGGCACCCGCCGTTGTGAGGCTCCATGCCTGGACCTGGCTGGCCGCTTCGCGGACACCGTCCTTGGTTCGCCCACCGTGGTCTGCGTGCGCCGTTCTGGCCGGCCCGCGCTGGTCGTGACCGGCGACCCCAACGGCCACCGCCCCCGCGACAACGAGGCCCAACACCACCAGGCCGAGTACCAGAGCCCAGCGCGTCCCGCTTCGCATCAGCCTGCCGCTCCCACTCCGATGTTGAACGCCCAGGTCAACACCATCATGAGCGCCCCGATGGCAAAGGCCGCCATCACCGCAGACAAGAGGATGGCCCGGCCTGACTCGCTACGCTGCGCCATGTTGGAGTAGTGCCCGAACGCCATCTTCCCGGCTCCGTAGAGGCCCCCGATGACCACGATGGCCAGGGCACCCCACTCCACGGCGGAGATCACCGTATTGGCCGCCGTGCCGAGGCCCGTGCTCGGCGCCGTGGGCGTGGGCGAGAACCCACCGACGTTTGTGGCGGCGGCGGCCACCGACGCGCCCAGGACCAAGGTCGTAGCACTGAGCAGCACCACTCGCCCTCCGAGACACACTCCTCGCACCAGTTTCCTCATCATGATCATGTCGCTCCCTTTCTGTTCACGCGATGTGGCGCATTGCCACAATGTTCCCGGCCCAATCTGAGACCGGAATCTCTTCGATGGGATGGCCCGTATAGGGCGCGTCCACTAGCTCGCCATACCCGACGTCGATCCCGACGTGGCCGGGGAGTGTGCCCATCGGATCGGACCCCATGATGAAGATGAGGTCCCCTGGTGCCAGTGTCGCTATCGCCGGTACGGGCGCCCCTACTGCCACCTGTGTGTAGGTGGTCCGGGGTATCGCCACTCCAGCGGCCTTCCAGGCCGCCTGCACGAGGCCCGAGCAGTCGTAGCCTGTCGGACCGGTGCCCCCCCACACGTATGGCTTCCCGATTTGAGCAATTGCGAATGCCGCTGCCGTGGCGGCCGCCGGGTCGGTCCCGGGCGGGGGCACCCACCGAGCCGGGGGCACATTCGCACCCCCGGCGCTCAACGCTGTTGTGAGCACCCCACCCTCGGTCGCATCGGTCACAAGGACTGTCGCCGTCGCTTCGTTGGTCACATAGCGCGCTGGGTACTTGGAGCGCTCGACACTCTGGTCGAGTTGTGGCGCCGTCATCTGCTGCCAGCCGGCTGGGAGATGGGCGAGCCACATCTTCGTGGCTGTCGCCGGCGCAAGCTCCTGGGTGCTCGTACCCCAGCCCTGTGTAGCTCGCTCCTGGTAGACGCCAAGGGAGTGTGTACCCCCCTGGGCGGACGCTGTCAGGCGCGACTCGGTCCACCCGGCGTCAATCGTGGCAACCTCCACCAGCACTGTGCCGGTCGCGCTCGCGGCATCCGTGCGGAGGATCAGCCCTGCGGTGGCGGACTCCGCCGCGCTGAGGACGGCACCTGTTGGCAGATGCGTTCCTGGTGCGGGGTCTCCGGGTACGACCGCCAGCGCCGCTCCCGCAGCCGGAGCGCCGCCCGCTCCCCCAAGCAGGAAGAGCAGGGCCAGTGGCGAACCGAGCACGAGCCCTGCCAAGCACAGCCCGATCCCTACCCACTTCGACATACCCACCCCCTCTCTCTGGTCGCACCGCTCGCGTGTATGGCCCTCTACTAAGTGCCACTGAAAACGCCACTTATGGGATTTTTTTCTTGCATTTTTTTCTTTTCCCTGCTTAACGTTCTGGTTCGCTCCTTGGGCCTCCGTATCTATGCTTTGTTGTGTATACGCATAGTCTTGGGACGCGGCTCTCCCGCAGGCACGGAGTTTCGAAATTCAGGCCAGTTGGACCGGTGCGGCGGTGACCACGATGTTGTCGGCGTACTGCCCCGTTGTCGGGTCGTAGGACCCCCCACACGTGACCAGGACCAGGCGCCGCGGCCCGCTCCGATCGAATACGGCTTGCGGCAGATCGGACTTCGGGTAGGCCTGGACCGAGCTGACCTGCCAGCCCGTGGTGCCGTGTACCCCGGCCACGTATACGAACGTCCCGGGTTTGGCGCCACTCAGCGGGTAGAAGGCTCCATCCCCCTGGCCCACCCAGTTGATGTGGCCGGCAAGCAGCGTCGTCCCAGCCGGGGCTGTGATGGCCGCGCCTGTCGCATACCGTCCCACTATGTGGACGTCCGCGGGGATGACCAGCTCGTGGCCCACGATTCTTTCGACAGTAATCGGCGCCTCGATTCCCAGGCTAGGTACGGCAACCTCTGTCGCAGCGAGAGCCACGGGCGGCGCCACCTGTGCGAACGCGCCGACCGGGAGGCTTGCGGCCGCCGGGAGTGCAACGTTCTTCGGGATGAGCCCCGCTGGCGCGCCTGACCCAGCGATTAGCCACCCCCAAGATCCGAGCACTGCTACGGCCACGGCTGCGACCACGACACGGCGGCGCACCCAACGTGGCTCACCGTCGTGGCCGCGCGCCGCCCGCAGGAGCTCCCCGGCCATAGCCAGCGTGACGACGGCCAGGAGGAGCCACCACCACCAGGCCGTCCCGCTTGGGCTCGCGGGAGGCACCTTTCCACCCCCGGTGTTGATCTGTACGGGGCCCTGCTGGCTTGTCGCCTTCGCTGGGACACTCGGGGTTGGCGTCGCAGGGGTCGATACCAGCTTCGGTGGGCTGACGTAGGTGAAGGCTGCCGGGTCTGTAACGGTCCCGCACTTCGACGTGAGCGCCACCGCCACCTTCCCGGCGGCGTGGGCTTCGGTCACGGCCGTGAGCTTCGTCGGCGATGTGCC
>JAJYVN010000263.1 GCA_021791995.1 Bacillota bacterium | reverse complement strand
CCGGCAGCTTCGACGTGACGGAGGTGGGTTGTGAGCGCGCGCAGAGGGTTGGGCGGGCGCTGTATTATGTAATCGGCAATGCGTTAATGTGAGGTGTGGTAATGCAACGTGAGGATTTGGATATGGGCACGGGTTTACGAGAGTATGAGGTTGACAGGACGTGGACGCGGCCCGGGCTAGACGTAAGCAGGGGCCGTAGTTGGAGAGGGAGGCTCGTTTTGCCAATAAGGTGGGTGTTGCACAGATTGCTGGCACCAATGTTGAGCAGGTTTTTGTATTCGCATGACGAGTTATGTGACGCCTACACAGAGCTTGCGCAACAGCTACGTTATGCGGATCGGCGACTTGAGGCTATGCACGAGGAATTGGAGAGCGCATCGGCGCTGATGTGGGAGCACGTGGCGCTGACGAGGAGGTTGGGCGAGCTGGAAAATCGGATCTTCGGTGACGGAGACCGAGAGCGAGAGGAGCTAAGTGACAGGACTGCGGCGAGCGTAGCGACGCAGTCCGATGATCTGCGCGGACATGAGGGAAAGTAGGATGGGTTCGGCGCGATGGGAGGCGTATAGTGAGCACGGAGAGGACGTGCGCCTGGGACGGCTGTGGGCGAGTCGAAAGAGGGGCCTGTACATCGATGTGGGAGCAGCTCATCCGATAATTGACTCGTGTACGTATTCGCTGTACAAGAGGGGTTGGAGGGGCGTGAATGTGGATGCCGCTGAGTGGTACGTTGGAATGTTGTCGAAGAATCGACCGCGAGACATAAATGTTCGTTGCGTAGTGCGCGAGAGTGGAGGAGACATCGTGCCGTTTTACGAAGTCGTTGACAGCCCGGGGCTGTCAACGATGGAGTTTGCGCGAGCAATGGAGCTTGAGGCAGCTGGGCACGCGATAGCGGAGAATGTGGCGCCCACGGCGACGCTGACTGAAATATGGGAGAGATGGTCGCCGGGTGAAATTGACGTGTTGAAGATCGACGTTGAGGGGAGCGAGGGCGGTGTCATTTGTGGGTGTGATTGGGAGCAGTGTCGCGCGCGTGTAATAGTGGTGGAGGGCAATCAGCCGGAGGAATGGGAGCGTGTCCTTGGATGTCATGGCTACGTTCGAATACTATGGGATGGTGTGAACGTGTGGTATGTCGCCAGAGAGGAGGAGGAAAGCCTTGGAAAGCTGCTGGCAGGACCGGTCAGGGAGGAGGAGTACGTGGTGGTTTCGGGCGGAAAGGAGGCGGAACGCGGCGGCGTTGGTTGGAGGGGCGTGAGGTACAGCGTGAAGCAGCATGTTATTCCGCGGGCGTTAGTTTGCTTATCTTCGTCAAATCAAATGTATTCTGGCACCGGGCGCGTGCTGGTCGAGATGCTGCGCCGGTGGCGCGGCGAGGTAGACATTACTATCGCAATAGACGATGGAGATCATCGGAATCTGGAGATAGTGCGTGACGCCGCGCGGCGAAATGGCTGGAGAATAGCGATCGGCGGGATGGAGCGCGAGGCCGCTGCGGCAGACAATGTGAACAGGGAGATCGAGGGGTTGCTTCAGGATGAGACGTGGGATGTGGTGATGGGTGTCAGTTGGGCGAACACAGGCACAAATGGGCGGTTGTTGAGGCATATCGGCGATGCAGCGTTGGTGTACGTTCCTTTATTTCAGCCTACATGGTCGGTTCCATTTGATGGCGTGACGCGGGCGGAGGCGGACAGGGTTGACCGCCGGATGGTTGGGCGCGCTGATCGGATTTTGTGTTTGACGGATTGGGAGCGGCATATGATGTGGAAGCGCTGGCCGGCCGCGGCAGGGAGGTGCGTGGTTGTGCGTCCGGGGTTTGACAGGAGGGCGTTGCATCCTGGCGCGCAGGAACGCGAGGCGATCGTCCTGTTTGTGGGGGATTTGCGTGAGCCTAGGAAACGATTTGATCGTGTTTTGGCGGTGACGACGGAGCTCGCATCGCGAGGGCATGGCGTGAAGTTGGTTGTAGTAGGGAATCATTCGGTTGAGGGGCTGAGTGGAAGTGTGATGCCGAAGGGCGTATGCGCTGAAGCGTTAGGGTTTGTAGACGACGCGGAGCTGGTCGCAAGGTATCGAGAGGCGGCAGTTGTGATGTTGTTGTCCGAATACGAGGCGTTTGGACTGCCGATAGTGGAGAGTCTTGCGTGTGGGACGCCCGTTATTGTGGCAAGGCAGCCTGTGGCAGAGATGGAGTTCGGGGGGCAGACGGGTGTGTTCTTGGTGGATGGCGAGGACCGTCACGCGGCGGCGAGCGTCGTAGAAGGGTTGTTGGGCGCGAATGGCCGTCGTGTACGGGCCGAGCTCGCGAGCGATTGGGGTCGGTTGGCCAGGAGGTATTCTTGGGACCGCGCGGCGGCGGGTGGGGCAAGAGCGGTGAAGGCTGCATGGGCAAATCGCGGTCGGAGGCGTGGTGCGTTTAGGCGCTCAGGCGAAGAACTGGCGGAAGGACGTGAGGCCGGGGTGCGCATCGGTGGATCGGCGAGTGGAGACGGGCGCGGCTGTGGTGGAACAGGGCGTTCGAACGGGGCGTTCGCGCGGTTGAGCGGCGCTACGAACTTGGCGCCGTTTTGGCAAGGCCGCGCCTATTCGGCGGCGTCGAGGTCTACGACCGCGAACGCCGGCGAGGGAGTCGAGCGGTCGACGGAGAGGTCCGATGGCTGCGACTGGGAAGAAACCGATTGCAGCTAGGAGCGGTGGGTCGCGCGGCGCCTGAGGCGCCGCGAGGGCGTTCCCGTTACCTTATTGACTCATGGCGGAAGCCCTGAAGCGACTGAGAGCGTATAGCAGCGGCTACACCCTCACCGCCGACCAGTACACCCGCTTCGCATGGGTGGCGCTCGGCGCGCTCACGCTGATCGTCCTGACCGGCGCGGCGGTGCGCCTGACCGGGTCTGGCCTCGGCTGCCCGGAATGGCCGAAGTGCTACGGCAAGCTCTATCCGCCACTCTCCACCCATGCGCTGATCGAGTACTCAAACCGCACGATCACCGTCCCGGTCTCGCTGGCGGCTGTCGCCGCCTGGCTTGCGGCCTACCGCCGCCGCCCCTACCGGCGCGATCTGATGTGGCTCTCGCTGCTGCTGCCGCTCGGCGTCGTTGCGCAGGCGGTCCTTGGTGGGCTGACCGTCGAGGGCAAGCTCGCCTACGGCTGGGTGATGGGGCACTTCGCCCTTTCGATGGCGATCCTCGTCGCGGCGGTCGCGCTTGTCTATCGCGCCCGTCACGAGCCCGCGGATCTGGGTCGGCAGGATGATGCGCTGCTGCGCAGGCTCGCCTGGGTGCTTGTCTTCCTGTGCGGGCTTACGATCTTCGCCGGCACGGCAGCAACCGCGGCGGGGCCGCATTCGGGCGGCGAACCCGGTCAGCCGATCAGCCGTCTTGACTTTGAAGGCGCGCACACGATGGACTTTGTGATCCACCGCCACGCGGAGGTCGCAATCGCCTTCGGCCTGTTTGCGGTCCTGTTCTGGTGGCTTGTGCTGCGGCGCTCTTCAGATCGCCGCCTGTTCCGCGCCGCCACCGCCGTCTGCGTCCTGATCGCCGTCCAGGGCCTGGTGGGCGCGATCCAGTACGAGACCCATCTGCCGACCGAGCTGGTCTGGGTGCATGTAACGCTTGCAACCCTGACCTGGCTTGCGACGCTCTTCTGCGCGGCGCGCGCGATCATGCCGCCGGTGGCGACGTTGGCCGATGTTGGGAGGCCGGCGCGCCTGCGCGCCGTGTCCAGTGGTCGCTCCCCGGAGGCCGCGCTCTCCGGCGGCGCGCTTCCTGACTCGCCGCTATCCGCCTGAACCGCTAGGCTCCGCGGCGTTCAGGCAGCATTCCCACCAAACCCATCACGGCGAGGAGGTGTCATGACCAAGAACGATCTGGCCGAGCGAGTTGCCGAGCGTGCCGGCCTCGGCATCGGGCAGGCGCGTGAGGTGCTCGAGAGCGTGTTTGACTCCGTATCCGACGAGCTTGCCAGGGGCGGCGAGGTGTCGCTTGCGGGCTTTGGCAAGTTCAGCGTGAGCAGGCGCTCGGCACGCACGGGCAGAAACCCGGCAACCGGCGAGACGATTCAGATCGCTGCAAGCAACGCCGCGAAGTTCTCGGCGGCAAGCGCGCTCAAGCAGCGTCTGAACGGCTAGCGCTCACCGGCGCGCCCCTTGGGTGGGAGGGGCGCGCCGGCCGCGCAGCTCAGCCGCAGCCGGTGTTGTTGCCGCACGACGGGCAGGTGTAGCAGGAGCCGGTGCGCTGCATCATCCCGCCGCACTGGCTGCATGCCGGACCGAGGTCAAGGCCAAAGAGGCGCGCGGGGA
>JAJYVN010000262.1 GCA_021791995.1 Bacillota bacterium | reverse complement strand
GCAGAAGGCTCTGGCCAGGAGAACGGCCTGGTGAAACCGGCTGCTGCGAAGCAGGAACGTTCCAATAGGAAACCGGCAGTAGCCGGAAACAAAAGACTATAAGAACAGGAACGGTGTTAGAGTGGGCTGGTATGCCACCGGTCCCTGTTGTGATCGCGAGCGGACGCCGGTAGCGCGGGTTTGAGTGTCCATGCCTGGCCGCGTGCCTGCCGCCAGAGACCCTTGGGTGCAAAACCCTCGGGAAACACGGGCCAATCCCAGTGCAGCCTGGCGGGGGGCTTCACGTATGCTTCAGCTGCGACGGCACAGGGTTCGATGGGTAACACTTCCCGATCCGGATGCGACAATGCCTGTGCTGCTACGACCAGGAAATCCGCTGGCGCGGCCCAGGCGCGATCCAGCGGAAGCACCGTTGGTACGGCGCTGTGCTCGGTCACGAAGCGCTCACACCAACCGGCCGCAGTGACGATGCTCGATCGAGCCAACGGGCCGGAGATGGGAGCTTGTTGTATGGGGGTATCCTCAGGGCCGGCGATAAAACGAACGGTCCAGTGGTCGATCGCGGGACGGCAGAGCGCGCCACAGACCAACGGCAGCACTTCCGCTGCCGACAACGCCCGGTCACCCCGCACAGCCCAGTTTGCTTCGGTCAGGGACGTATGCGCCATATCTAGAACCTCTTCCCTTGAGACCACGGATCCCACGGTGCGGTCCGGATAGCGTGAAGCGAGGTCTTGTGCCGTCACAAACTGCAGCCCCATGGCGCGGAGTTCTTTGAGGTAGCGGTTTAGCGCATCGGCTGCAGCGGTGATGTCCACCGCGGGGCGTAGCGGGGCGGGCCGCCACTCCGATGGGGCCGGAGATCGCCCGCGCGCAAAGTTCACCGCATCCCAGAACGCATGGGTGCAGAGCTCGGTTGGGTGGGCAACCACGCAGAGGGGAGGACTGTCGGCTGGCCGTGTCGCGAGTGCCTGCTCCACCATCTGGAGCGCGGCCGGTAGACATGTGGGCAGGGCCGAGAGAAAGGGCTTTGGGGCGAGTACGGGGGGTGACCAATGCAGCAATCCGCCGTAGTAGCAGGGTTGTGATCCAACGTCCAAATAGGAGTTCCATCCTTCGCTGAAGTCCATCGGTACACCGAAAGCGCGCATGACGGGCAAGGCGGCCGCAGTCCAGTTGCCGCCGGGCTGCGTCCAGCAGGACAGTGTGCCGAATGCGGCCCGCACTTCGGCAAAACCAGCCGCCTCGCGCGCAGTAAAGGCCGCCTGGCCCTGCGTGAAGCTCAGCTCCGCCAGTTCCTCGGCGATGGTGGGGTGCACGCTGTGGGTGTCCGAATGATAGCCGACGGCGTGGCGGGCCAAGCGCGAAATCAGGTGGTGATGCCCTCGTCGTCCCCACGTGCGCAGTTTTTCTGCAACCACCGGAAACGTGGCACGAGCCGCTTGACGCTCCAAGGCGTCCAACACGGACTCCAAGGCCCCATCGCTCTCCGGGGTCAGGAAATCCTCGGTGTCCATCCGGATGGCAATCTCCGTGCTGATCGGCATGGCCCCCTTAATCGTTGTCGGACGGGTGACTTCCGGGCGGGGATAACACCTGACCATAGATCCGCACGTGTGCGGCGATCTCGGCCTCCCACGAAAACCGTCCGCGGACTTCCAGTGCGGCCGCTTTGCCGAGCCGCGTGCGAAGACCCGCGTCGACCGCTAGGCGCACGGCAGCTGCGGGCAGATCGGCGGGAGAGGTCAACCACCCGGTGGCACCGTGTCGAATCGCGGCCCGGTTCCCGGCGACATTGGTGGCCAGCACCGCTTTTCCAAATGCCATTGCTTCCAGTACCGCATTAGAGAGCCCCTCGGCCTGCGAGGTGTTGAGCACCACATCCGACCGAGCGTACCACTGCGGCATCGCTCGATGGGGCACCTCCCCCAAGTAGTGGACGAAGGGCAGTGCGGCCAGACGGTGCAAAAACGCCTCCGCGAAACCGGGATCGCGGCTGGGGCCGGTGATGTACAGCTCGGCATCCGGGACCACCTGGCGGACCCGTGTCACCGCGGAGACCGCGAGGTCGGGATCTTTGATGGCACGAATTCCCGCGGGAAGGAGGAAGATGGGCGCTGCATGTGCATGCCCCGGCAGGGCGCCTGTGGTTGCGATTACCCCGGGAGGGATGATGTGCACTCGACCGGCGACTTCTGGGAGGTTCTGCTCGAGCTCGGCTGCCGCTTCGGGGTGGAACACGATACACGCCGAAACCCCTGAAAGCGCGGCGCGCAACGCAGGCAGCGTCTCCGGTTCCAGGTCGGTGCCGGTAAATGTCCAGATCACCGGGCGGCCCGCGGCCCACTCTACTGCTGGTACACCTGCCCAGCGGGCGTGGAGGGCATGCACCACCTCTGCGGAAGCGGGTGGAGGCAGAAGCGAGAGTGAATCGGCCGAGCGAATTGCACTGGGAATTCCAACCGCTTGGAGCCCGGTGGCCAAGCGGTGCGCGGTGATGAGGTTGCCGGCGGTTCCCGGCAGCCCGGGACGAACGATGAGGTGAACGCATCGCGGGGCGGGACGATCTTCAGCCAACGTGGGCACCTCGTCCCTCCGACATAAAGAAGGTCCTCCCTTTCATGCTGTGCGGTGCACGATTAGTCGCGGGGTAAGGTACCCTCGGCCTGAACGAATGCGACAAAGGCTTGAGCAACAGGACTCAGACGTCGACCATCATAGACCATTTGAATGGTACGGAGAATCCGCATACCCTGCAGGCGGAGCACTGCCACGCCGCGCCGGTAGGCGCGCTCGGCGAGCAAAAGGGACACAAACCCGACGCCCTGACCTGCGGCAATGGCGGCCAGTTGGGTTTGCCCGTCAGGAACTTCGGCGACGATGCGCCGCGGGGGCAAATCCACTCCCTGCTCGCTGATCGCACTTTGCACCGCATCCCATGTCCCCGATCCGGTTTCACGCACCACAAAGGCTTCCCCGGCAAGGGCTGAAATCTCCACTGCACTCCGTGTGGCCAGCGGGTGCGTCGCTGGCACTGCGAGGACAACCTCGTCTTGGGCGATGGAGACATGGCGCAAGAGCGGATTGCGGGGCGATCGGCCGATAAAGCCCACGTCGCAATGTCCCCGCTGGACGCACTCTTCCACCGACGCCGAGTTCATTCCATGAAGCTGCGTTTGCACACCGGCGTGGCGGTGCACGAACCGGGTCACGAGTGGGAGTAGTACCGACTCGGTGGGTGTACTGCTCGCGGCGATGTGCAGCTTTCCCACCAACTCCCCCTCGGCGGGCAGGGACGGAAGCAATCGGTCCCATTCCGCCAGGGTGCGCTCTGCAAAGGCGAAGAGTTCCAAACCGGCACGGGTGGGTGTTGCCACCGGCCGCTGCCGCTCCAGGAGGATGTGCCCGATCTCGGCTTCCAGGCGTGCAACGCGTCGACTGACCGATGGTTGGCTGAGATGGAGGGCCGCAGCAGCCTGGCTAAAACTGCCGCAGCGCACCGTCTCCACAAAGGCGCGCAAATGATCGAGATCCATGACGGTCTCCGTTCCATGCACCATGCATATTGCGTATACATTGTACCACCTCTGGATGCGGCCCTGGTATAGTCGTCGCGGAACACAGAAGGGGGATATCTCAATGCAGGCGGAAGCGCCGATACCAAAGCGACCCAATCCTGCCGCTATGGTTGGCTTGGGCTTGTTCCTTCTGGTGGCTGTGGCAGGGATTTTTTACGTCAAGTGGGACCCATATTTCCATAAGGTGTTCGTGGCCGCTTCCCAGCACAGCATTGGCGCCTCGATTGTAAGTGGTTCCACTGCCATTGCGCCTCCCGTGGGCTGGAAGGCTGCCCTCGATTACACGATCCAGTATGGTAAGGACATTTGGGAAGCCATGCTCGTGGGATTGATCCTGGGTGCCGGCGTGCAGGCGCTTGTGCCGCGTTCGTGGCTTCTGCGGGTGTTGGGTGGAATCCAGTACCGCGGGATCGTGGTCGGGGGGGCTGCCGCCGTCCCGTCCATGATGTGAACGTGCTGCTCTGCTCCACTGGCAGTGGGGCTTACACAGAGTGGCGCATCGGTCGGTTCCGTCCTCGCATACTGGATCGGCAATCCGATGCTGAACCCGGCAACTATGGTGTTTATGGGGTTTGTGCTCGGATGGCGCTGGGTTGCTTTGCGGATTGTGGTTGGTCTGGTCTTGGTCTTCGGTGTTGCATCCTTGGCGCAGCGTTTGGTGCCGGTTCACTCCGTACCCAAGGCGGCGGTGGATGCGCACGCAGCGGCGATCGACGTGGGTGACGATCTGCGACCCATGCTGATACGCTGGGTATCCGCGCTCGGAAGCCTCGCAATCG
>JAJYVN010000261.1 GCA_021791995.1 Bacillota bacterium | reverse complement strand
GCGGATTCTTGGAGACGCCAAGCAAGATCAATGAGTTTCTCCATGGGTATCCCGGGCACATATGGTTAGTAAGTCGAAAGGAATCTGGATTGCTGTTTGAGCCAAAGCCATTCATTGAAAACCCGTTTTTTAACATAACACGTCAACTTCACTACGCGAATGGCCACTTTCGCGAGCGGTTCGAGGGTCCGTTTCGGGACGTGTTTTGTGCTCAATTGTACTGGGTGGATGAGTTCGAAGTCGAAGTTCGTCCGCGAGGTGAATTCGATTTTCAATACGCGGATCCGCTCCAAGCGTGTGCTGCGCACTTGGACTATGCGGTGAACTATATGTTGTATGAAGATGCTGCAATGTGGGAGGAAATAGTGGAGCACTTGAAAGTAGCAGAGGGATTACAGCCTGGGAACCGATTTGTGGCTTCTATTGCGAATGCTTTCTCATGTAGGTCGCGTGACCCAATCTTATACAGACAGACCATCCGTTGCGCGCGGGCGATGGTGATGCGAGACGGTTTGATAGCCAACCGGGCTGTAGATGTGTCGGGGGATCTGGCAGATGAGTTCGGGTTGCCCTATCGGTTGACATCTTGGCGGGACGAGAGGGAACGGGAGTTGACGCTATCGCACGTCACCCAACTGGGGTCGTCGTTCGCGGAAGAATCGCTAAAGCGCGAGGAAATGGTGAACGTACTGCGTCGCGAATTATCGCATCTGTCGCGTCAAGTAATCGAGCAGGAGGCGAGAGTTCTGGGGGCTGTCGAGGACGGACGAAGAGCAACGGAAAAGGCGTCTGAGACGATGGAGCGTGTTGCCTCGTTAGCTGAGGGGATAAAGAACGCAACTGTCCGCTTAGAGCGGCTTGCAGCGCGAGGGTGGTGGAGGCGAGTTTGGGGCGAAAAGGGGGAGTAGGTGTAGGGGCTCAGCCTGCCTGTCGCGGGCCACCCTGACCTATGTTTTGCTCGTTCCTGCTCTCCACCCGGCCACCCCGGCCGGCATGGCCGGATTCAGTGGCCGACATGACCGGAATACGCATATCCCGGGTCGTCGCCAAGCAGATCGCGGCCGCGAAAGGACCGCCAGCCCAGGCGAGCTGATAGGCGGACGTCTCTCCCCGGCAACCGACCTTGGTGGGCACAGCCGTACCCGCCCTGCTCCACCGTGCCATTTGGCGGAACGGTGAAACTCAAGGTCATGAGACGAGGGGGAGATGGGCACCAAGGACGAGAGCGGCAACTAGATGAACAAACGGTCCAATCCCGTAGACGCCCCAAAATGTCTGTTGACGATTGGTAACTGGTGTGCTATAATGACGACATTAGGTTCTCCGCTCCAAGACCCCCACAATGAACGGGACACCACCCGGCAATCTGAGCCGCTCGATGCTGCTGGCTCTCTGGCTCACCTCGAATCCGTTCCTAACCCCGGCGTCCTCTGACCGACCCCGGTTCGCTGCGGCCAAGCCGCACGCAAAGTGCTGCGCGGCCGACGGGCCACCTGCGGAATACGTGCTATTCATCTCGGCTGGATGCGGCTTGCACGCTTGCTGTCCAGAGCGAGGCGAATAGCTTTTGCTCTCGCATCGACGTCCGCAGAGGGCGCGTTGCAGTTTCGAGGTGGACGAGCTCAGCCTGTGGATGAACCCATACCCTTCCACCCGCAGCGCGCACACGGAGGCAGTAGTCCACGTCGTTATAGCTCAATGCAAAACGTTCATCGAATCCGCCCAGTTGGTGAAAGAGATTACGGGGCGTTAGTAGGCAGGCCCCAGTTACCGCCGGTACCTCCCGTGGTCCCTCCGCCTCCGATACATCATGCCCCCGGCGTGGACGATGTCTCGCGATGTGGAAAGGGGCATCCGCACCGGACACACCCACACCCATATGCTGTATGCTGCCGTCCGGGTATAATAGTTTTGCCCCAACTACGCCACATCGTGAGAGCACTGCTGCCGAGAGCATTACGTCAAGCCATCCGATCTGAAACGCTTCGATGTCGTCATTGAGAAAGAGCAGGAAATCGGTCTGAGCGTCAGCCGCCGCCGTGTTATTGTACGCAGACCAGTTGAACGAACGAGTTTCGGTACGCAGATCTATAGGCCAAGGCAGGGTGGGTATCGTGCCCAGTGCAGCGCCGTTGTTGATAACTTTAATACTCAGACGAGCCGTGGGTGTGATGCTCCTCAAGAGACTGCAGAGACATCGAGTCAATAGTGGCGCGTTGCCACGCGTCGGTATGATCACGGTTACGGAATGCGCTTCAGCCAGTCCGCGACCCGGCCAATCCGCTCGCTCCTCAAACGCGATTGTCTGTTTATCCTGTCCACCGGCGAGCAACTTTGCCACCGGCAGATTAGGGTGCCGCATCTTCGTGCTGACGGCGAGTCGCAGTCCGGGGATGCCGCTGTGACCGGCAACCCAGAGGACCTTGCGCGCTGCCGCCAGCATCTGTGCAGGTGAGCAGTAAAGATCCCATACGGTGCGTAACGGTGATCTGTTGGACGCGGGTCCCCACAATCGCATATCTTCAGCCGACCTTCCACGTATGCGGAACGCTTACCAGTCCCATCTGTTTGGTGGTGGACCAAACGCTGAACGCGATCATGGGATCCTTGGAGTCCAATCGGAGCCCGTGGTGATCCAATAGAGTGACCTCCGTCTGGTAAGCGCCGGCGGCCAGAGGAAGGGCCCCAATAGACAGCGTGACCTGGTGGGTTCCGGGAGGTACGTGGAGAGGCACTTGGTCGGTGAGGCTGGACAATTCACTGATCGCCAATCCGTCCATTCGACGTAGGACGACCGTCAGGAAGCCTGAAAAGACCGTGCCCGTGCCATTGCTGATCCCAATTTTAAACTCAGCGGGTGAGCCGCAAGTGAGAATTCCATTGTCAGCGCCGATCACTTGCGTGACTTCGGCAAGGAGATGCACAAGTGGCTGGCACTCCTGTGCTTCGGTTGCCGTCGCGGAACTGGGGCTCTCTTCTGAATGAAGACTGTTTCGGTACGCCCGCACCACTTCATGCGGCTTACCGCTGGCCCGGACTGTTCCGTGGTCGAGCCAGACTGCAGTATCCATAAGACGGTCCACGGAACTGAGGTCGTGGGACACAAGCAGGATGCCAACTCCACCGCGCTTAAGAGCGAAGATGCGATCCATGCACCGCTGTTGAAACGCTTCGTCTCCAACGGCTAGAACCTCGTCGACGATGAGTATCTCAGGTTCCACATGAATCGCCACGGAAAAACCAAGCCTTGCCTGCATTCCGGAGGAGTAGTATTTCACGGGAGTGTCGATGAACTCATCTATTCCTGCGAAGTCGATGATGTCGGCCATACGACGCTGAATGTCGCGACGCCGTATGCCTAATATGGAGGCATTGAGGATAATGTTCTCACGGCCGGTGAAATCGGGGTGGAAGCCCGCCCCGAGCTCGATCAGGGCGGACACTCTCCCGTGCACCTTAAGGCTTCCATGGGTTGGCTCCATCGTCCGGGTCAGCACTTTGAGCGTCGTGCTCTTTCCGGCGCCGTTGTGGCCGACAATGCCAAGGCTTTGGCCTTCGCTCATCTCGAACGATACATCCTTGAGGGCCCAGAAGGGCTCCACCGCGATCGAACGACGGCCGGGCAGCATGCGCCAGATGAGCTGACCGACGCTGTCGGCCCTATCCTTGTGCAACTGAAAGCGTTTCCACAGCCGCTCTGCTGAAATTGAAGCCAATGGTTCACATCACCTCTGCGAAAAGTGGCTCTATGCGCTTGAAGACAGCGACTCCTCCGACCAGTACGAAGAGTGACCACATTCCAGCTGCCCACAGGGCGATGGGATGCGTCAGGTGCCCGGTGAATAGTAGGTCTTGATTGGTTTGTAACAGTGCTCCCATAGGGTTCATGAGCAGTACGATCTGTATGACGTTCGGTTGACCGGCGAGTGTGTACATGACAGGTGACAGATACATCCAAATCATCAGGACGAGGCCGATGAGTTGCGCCATGTCGCGCAGTAGGACGTTGAGAGACGAGACCAGGTACGCCACGCCCAGAGTGAACAGAGTTTCCACGCCCAGAGCCGGTACGATCCAGATGGCGGTCCAGTGCACGCGCACATGATAGATAAGTATGAAAATCGCGAGGACAATGGCTGAAAAGGCAACATCGATCAGGCGCGCCACCAGCGAAGCGGTCGGGAGGACGATGCGCGGAAAATAGAGCTTGGCGAGCAGGGCCGCACTGCCCGTGATGCACGTGGTGGCTGAGGAGACTGCGTTCGCGAAAAAGTTCCAAAAGGTTAGGTTGCAAACTACATATACGACGTAGGGAATTGGTTTGGAACTTGCATGAAAAATAACCTGAAATACGAAAGTGAAGATTATCGCGGTGATCAGTGGATTGATAACCGCCCAATAGAGACCGAGGAAGGA
>JAJYVN010000260.1 GCA_021791995.1 Bacillota bacterium | reverse complement strand
GTGCGTGCCGTCGACGACGCGGCGGCGTCCGGAGGGGGAATTCACATTGCCGCCGGCGCGGTGTGGGAAGTCCCCATGCTCGAGAGCAAGGGGCGCATCCGCATCTTCAAGGACGGCCTGGACTGGGTCCGGCAGGCTCTTGACGCTCCCGGCGTCCACCTTCTTCTCCTGTCGGCGGAGGTGAACGTAGCAAGCTCGCGCCTGCCGGGGTATTTCACGGGGACTGCGCCGACCGCATGCCGGTTGCCAGCGCTCACCTGCACGACGTGCGGCTCGTAACCTACGACCACCGCAGCATCGGCTACGCGGCGGACCAGCACGTGTCCGTCTTCGCTTCGTAATCTCGCCGCGCCGGTGCCGCCACGAGGCGCCTGGCGCTTGCTCGCGGCGCGCACGCTTTACAAGGCCCAGTCATTCGCGCAGCAGCCGAAGGAACCAGGCCGCTCGTACGACCATCATGGGATCGCTCCCAGACGCCTTCTGCAACGACTCCGGTCGGCCAACCGACGCAGGCGGTCAGCCGTGTGTTCTTCGCCGCTGGATGGAAGAGCCCGACACGTTGGGCGCCGACCGCCTGCAGCGCCGCCTCGAACGCCTCCAGGCGCGCCGAGATCTCACGCGAGAGGTCATTCAAGCTGCCTCGACGTCCTGCCCACGATACGAAGAACCGCCAGGGCCTGGTCGGTCCTTCCTGACCGGCGGGCCCCACGACACTCCGGTCACCACCCCGGCATTCGCCTTCTTCAACAACCCGCGTACGTCGCGGTGCGAATGCAGAGAGCACTGGACTCGACAGGGCTGGGTCGCGCCGGCGCCTCCCGGTCAAGGGATTCGAGCCAAGGTCGACTCGCCCTCGCTGCCGTGACGAGAACTACGCTCCGCGCAGCGGCGCAGCCTCTGGGAACCTCGATCCGGTTCGCGCCGCTACGGTCTTCCGGGGGCAAATCGCCACTCTCGAGGTGGGTTGCCGCGTAGGTGCGCTGGCAACACGCCGGCCCGGCTACCCCCGATAGGGTTGCGGCACGCCCGCGGAACTCGCGGTGCCGACCGGTCGGTCGGGGACTACTTGGCTCGCCTGACGTACGGCACGTCCCAGGTAAACCGCTCGAAACCGACTCCGTCATACAGTTCGCGGGCCGCGCGATGCGCAGGGGCGCCGACGCATGCGACCAGCATCGTCTCCGCGCCGGCGTTTCGAGCGAGCTGCATGCCGTGCCGCAGCAACGCCGTGGCCAGGCCCTGACGGCGATAGGAGCGATGCGTCCCCACCGGCTCAAACTCGGCCGTCCGACTGACCGCGTCGAACCACATGATGGCGGTGCATACCAGGGCGCCATTCGCGGCTTCGACGAGCACATGCAGGTCGTCGCGGTACGGCCAGGTTGCCTGTACCTCCCGCATGCCGGTCTCGGTGAAGGTCGAGGGATGCCACGCGTCTATATGCGCACGGGTGGCGGCCGCCGGGCCGACATCGGCGGCAGCGCGGAAGCGAAAGCCGGGCGGCAGGGCCGGAGGCGGCAGGTCTCGGAGCGGCCGACGGTTGAACTGATGCCAGTCGCCGTCGTCGCCAGCCGCCCCCGCGTCGAGCGCGTAGCCGTGCGCGGGCAGGCGGGCAAGCATCTCCGTGTCCGGGGCCTGCGGCGTGATGAACCGGTCCAGACCTGGGGCCTGCTCGGCGTACCAGTCGAGGATCTCGTCCAGAAGATCCGGCCGGTCCGGGTGGACCTGCCATGTCAGGTTCGCGCTGTTCGACGTGTACGTGGACCCGTCGCTTCGCGTCACCTTGTACGGCAGGTGCGCCCAGGCCCACCCATCCAGTTGGCCGCTGCCGTCAGGGCGGAGCCACAGGCGGTGGCGCCACGTGTCGCCGAGCGCCGCCCGGTCTTTGCCAAACTCCCAGGCAAGTTCACCGACGGTTGCGCCCCCGGCCAGGAGGTCGGGGCGCAGGATCGTCACCTCCTGCGCCAGACCCTGCATCAGCCGTAGTTGCATGGCGTCAAGCGGCTGCGGCGTGCCCTTGACGTTCTCGCTCATCGCCCCGCCCTCCCACCGGATCCGTCTGACCCATGCCTCGCGATCGGACGCACTCTCCACCGTGTCCACCGCGCCCAAGTCCCGAGGCTAGCACCACAGCGTGGAGCCGCACAGGGGACGACCGACGCCTCGCAGCCGACGGAACGGTGACGGCCCTACCACCTGCGCATGGCGACCTGTCTGCCCGGAAGTGGTCATGAACACCGGGTCGCGCGACGGCCCGCACGGCGAATGTGCCCTGGCCCCGAAACGAGCGTAGCGCCGCGAGCGCGGCCAGGACGACGGCGCCGACATTGTCCTCGGCCGCGTCGCGATCGGCGACGCGCAGGCGCTTGTATCCCTGCACCATGGGCACATGGCGATCGTCCAGGGCGAGAAACCGGTCCGGTTCCTCCCGCGCCGCCATAACCGAATCGCAGTCCGGGTTACCCCGCCCTCGTACAGTAGCGGCGAGCGCGGGCATCCCAGTGCCTGCCGACGAGCAGTGGCAACCATCCTCTCGACCGCGGCGTCCCAGACGGATGATGGGCCGACGCTCGAAGCGTTACATGGGATCAAGCCTGGCGGACCCGTGCGTCGCCTGCCTGGCCCCCGGGGCGACCCGCCGATCGATACCGGCGTCATCACTTGGTGAACACGCATGCGACTCGTCGCGCCGGCCGTGGTGCGGAAGCACAGCCATGATCGCCCTTGCCGTCGCCCACTACACGGCCGCTGGTGCACCGCCGGCTCCATACGCGCCAAACTGGCATCGCTATGCTGGAGAATCAGCAAACTCCCTTGCGAGCCCCCTTGGCCGATGGCCGGAGCGCACGCCCGCCCAATGGGCGAGTCTCGCGCTCTCGAAATGGCAGGGTATGGCGTGAGGCTGCGTAACCGGGGTCGTGGATCTCACCAATATCTCGGAGATCGGGCCAGTGCGTACGTCATTCGCCTATGTCGCCATCGGGTGCAGGTTCCAGCACCTCGTGCGTCGTCTGCCACGTCGCCGAACCGCTCGCCGAAGACCGCGGAGATCTCAGCGCCTGCTGGCTCAAGGAGTTCTCGCACTGGCGGGTACGACTAACCCATACCACTGGCACCGGGCCCAGTAGCTCCGTAGCGTAGCGCCCCGATCGCCCTGTGCAAGGCAATCCGACCTCTGGAATATCTGCGGCCCACACGGGTGTCGGCCGATAACGTCTCACGAACGAGGCACCTTGCGCTCCCCCGGCCGCCGCCTTACGGTAGGACCAAATTGAGCAGGAGGTGTCGCCGCGTGCGGGCATCATTTGTCGCGGACGTCTTCCCGGGGGGGGAGCTCACGCGGCGCCTTGCCCGTCTCTTCTGGTTCCGGTCCACCCTCCCGAACCTCGCCGACCCACAGGACGCCCTCCAAGCCCTCGCTACCATCCTTACGGACGGAAGCCCGAGCGACTGGGCCGAGCTCAACATGGAGGCCCTTTGTCACGTCATCGACGACGTGCCCCTCTTCGGTAGCGCCGAGGTCTTCTGGCGCCACTTTTGCAACAGGGAGGTTGGCCTCTTGAACCCCGCAGACCGGGTCATCGGCCCGGATCACCATGCAATCCTTGCGGTGGCGGCCGATGTCCTCGCCCCGTATTCGTTCGAGCTCGCTGGTGGCACCGCACTGGCGGCGGGGTATCTTGGCCACCGCAAGTCCGACGATCTTGACTTCTTCGCCCTTGGCAATCCGAACATCGGCCAGGCCTTCGACGACTTCTCTCGTCGGCTCACCCAACTTGGCATGCCGCCTCAGGACGTCGACCGCGTTACCCCCACCGTCACACGGGCCACCGTACGCGGGGTCACCGTGGAACTCGACATGGACTCCCCCTTCCGCATCGAGAAGTCGGCAGTTCAGCTCGATGGGATGCCCCTACGGTCCTTACCCGACTTGGCGGCCGACAAGACCCTCGCTCTGTTCGGCCGCGCCACCACCCGTGACTTCGTCGACGTCTACCAACTGATCCGCACGCACTACGACCTTAGCGAACTCATGGAACTAGCCGCACAGAAGGACCGCGGGTTCGACAAGGGATGGTTTGCCAAGGCACTCGTCCGGGCCCGCGCCATCGATCCAAAGGACGTCACCATGCTCGTGCCGCTCGACTTCACCCAGATGCGTACGCAGTTCCTGGACGCAGCCAGTCGGCTCCTGGCAGACCGCAACGACAACCGCCACCGGGACGACGCCCTCGACCGCTAAGCCCAGGCGAGGCACGTAGCATCACGCGCTAGGCCGCCCCTCGAGGCGGCCCTCTTTGTGTCCCGAAGTCCACCGTTCATCAGGTGCTACCCAGTGACGTTGCGTTAGACAGAGTGGTGTCGGAATGGCGCCGACTCGGAGTCGGGGGTGGACCGTGATGGAGCGGCGAGGAACTCAG
>JAJYVN010000259.1 GCA_021791995.1 Bacillota bacterium | reverse complement strand
TGAACGGCGTTTACCAGACGACCGATGGCGGAAGCGATTGGACAGCGGTCGCACAGCGCGGTTGTAACGTTGGCACGCCGGCCGTGGCGACTGCGGGCGGTCAGGTGCTCGCGGCACGCGTCATTAACCAGGCGGCCTGTGAAGGCCCAGCGACCACCTTTTTGGTCCCGACTCCGAACCATGCTACCTGGTCCACGACCGGCCAATGGGGCACTCTGCGACCGGTCGCTCTCGTCGCCGCCGCGGAACGCGGGCAGCCTGCTGTGTTTTGGGGCGTCACAACAAAGGCACTCCTCCGCTCCACGGACGATGGCGCCGCATGGAGTCAGGTGCTCCCGGCCCCCGTGCCGACCGCTGGCATCGACCTTGTATCCCCAACCCTCGGTTGGGGGATTGGCATGGTATCCGACCCTGGCGCGATTCTGAAAACCACCGATGGTGGGCACATCTGGTTCGTCGTGGCCTCCGTGCCGGATGCCACCCTTTCGGACATCACGTTCCATGGTTCCGCCGACGGATGGGTCGCCGGCAGCGTACCCGCATGGCAGGATGGCTCCGGATCCGGTGTTCTCTGGGGGACAAGCGATGGGGGAAGCTCATGGGAGCCTCTCGTAACTGTCTCGCTCCAGTCCTGCGTTTCCGATGGAACCTGCTCGCTGCCCCCCAGCCCCGTCCCGCCGGCTGCCGCCATCCACTTCACCAATGGCTTGGATGGGACCCTGATCAGCCTTGGCGCGGATTTCAGCTCTTCTTGCAATGCCATCCTATGCCAGAAGCGGAGTGCGCTGACCACGACCAACGGTGGGGCAACCTGGAGCGCGGCCGGCACCATACCCATGGACTCGCAACTGGAAGCGGCAACGATGGACGCAAACGGTACGATCTGGGGGATTTGGCTCAGCAGTGCGAACTGCGGATCCATGTTCGGGCGGGGAACCATTGGGGAATCCACCTGGACGCCGCTCAGTTGCCTGACCGATGCTTATACGGGCCTTTCGGACCTACAGTTCATCTCTGCCCACGACGGGTTTATGCTTGCCCTGCAGACGCTTGCGCGCTATGGCTCCGGTATCCATGTAAAGGTTACCGCCTCACAGCCCGTTCTTCTCCGTACAACGGATGCCGGCAGCACATGGACAGCAATCCCACTTCCTCTGTTGGAAACAGAATATGAAAAGCCTTCTCTTTTCTTCCTGAGTTCGACCCAGGGATGGATCCTCAGCGGCGGAACGCTCTGGGAAACCAACGATGGCGGTCTTCAGTGGACTGTCGTGGATTCTTGAACGCGCCGTCGGTGCGGGGTGGGCACAACCTTCAGGCAGGCGACCTTTGGCACTCGCATCCGTTGACCAGTGGATTGAAGTGCTCCGGTGTCGGGGTTGTGCGCGAAGACCTCGACGCTGTCGCTGTCCTGGTTCCCCACCAGAAGGAATGCGCCCAGCGGATCGATCAGGAAATGACGGGGGGTTCGTCCCCCCGTCGACGTATGGTCAAGGGGTGTGAGGCGGTCAGTCCCCTCTTCCAGGCGGAAACCGGCAATGCTATCGTGCCCGCGGTTGGTCGTATAGACGAAGCGCCCGCTGGGATGTACGTGGACATCCGCCGCGTAGGTCGGCCCCCGAAAACCCTCGGGAAGCGTCGAAAGGGTCTGCAGCACCGAGAGGCTGCCCGTCTTTGAGTCCTTCCGATATAGAACGAGCGTCGAGTCAAGCTCGTTCAGTGCAAACACTAGGTCTCTCTGCGGGTGCTCGTCCATGTGACGCGGTCCGGCTCCGGGCTTGGCCCGCACGTGCGGACCCTCCCCGCGTATCAGAGCCCCCGACGCACTGTCCCAACGATAGGTAATAATCTCGTCTGTACCAAGATCCGCGCAATAAGCGAACCGGCCGGTGCGCTCCAGCAGCATCGAGTGCGGATGGGCACTCCGCTGCCGTTCATGAACGCTCGACCCACGATGTTCGATAATCGTGCTGGCCGGATCGACCGCCCCATCGGCGCGAATCGGATACACGAGCACGGTACCGCTCGCATAGTTAACGGTAAAGACATGCCGGCCCTCAGGGTCGAGTGTCAGATGACAGGGGGCCGCACCATGGGACGGCTGGGAACCCTTCGGCTCGAGGAGCCCGTTCTCCTCATTGACGTCGAAGGACCAAACGGCACCATGCGCATGCTCACTCACCGCGTATAGCCACCGGCCGCTCGGATGCAGCGCGAGGAAGGATGGTGCGTCGACTCCGCTCCAGGCGCCCTGCAGGCGCAGAACCCCGGTTCCCCGGTCAAGTCGCAAATTAAAGATGCCCTGCTCTCCGCTTCGTTGATACGTCCCAGCCATCACGACAAGATCTTCCATCGCCTCGCCCCCTCATCCCGGCGGCCCATTGTACCGCAGCCGATGCTCCGCCCCCATCCGACATGCGATACAACGCAAATCATATCCACGACGTCCATCGCTGCATGCACAGCGCGGAAGAGCGCCGCCCAACCGGAGATCGCGCCTTGCCGCGCGGGCGCTTTGCCCTCGCCATCGCGCGTAGAGTCTCGGGGTGGCGGGGGTGCGCCGCAGGACACCCCCACCACCGAATTAGCATTGTGCGAGGTCGCGTCCAACGAGTGTAGCTGTCACGTTCTGCATGCCGAAGGATGAGACTGCGGAGTCACTTGCGTTGATGAAGATGTCAATGCGGTTGCCTTGGATGGCATCCCCTTCGTCACACGCTACGCCCGTCATCCCACCAGACGGCAGGTATGGTGAGGTGTAGCCGGTGATTCGGAGGACCGATCCGAGCGGAATGACCTTCGGATCCACAGCGATATCGCCCGACCGCAGGGCGTGGCCGAAGAAGTCCACTGGGGGATATGGATAGTTGTCGGCAAGGCTCGGACCATATGCTGTCGCGACAAGGTCCAGCGACGTGGCTGCCGCTGCCAGCGGTTGGGATCCAATCCCCGCCAGCAACACCCCAATCGTCACCAGGGAAAAGACCAAACGACGAACCGAGCGCCACAGATTCGCTTCCCGCAATCGCGGTAGCCGCATCACAGTACCTCCTTACTCTCCACCGTGCCACCCGATGATACCGGCTATGGCTTGCTCTGTCCGTCGGCAAAACCCACGTGAGGCGACATGGCACACCCTCCGCTGGATCGATTCACCCCAGGTTCGCGGGTATGCGCGAGGAATCTGGCCATATCCATCGAGCGGCGTCAGAGCCGCATATTGGAACACCAACACTCGTCTTCGCTGGTGAGCGCACACATAGACTGCCGCATGGGTGGGTGTCTCGCCGGGAAGCGTGAGGAGAACAATCATCGATTTTCGCGTACCATAACCCACGAGGTGGTGACGACGGTGATGAACAGCGAGGACGTTCGTGCACCGGCGTCCGGTTCCGGAGAGCCGACGGACCGTATCACGCTCACGCAGCCGCAGATGCTCATCGGATCCTCGGCCAAGCGAGGCGCACTGTTCGCCGAGTGGGGCCGGCCAAAGCGACGCATCACGCTGCAAGAACGATACGGCGAGGAACTCGGCCGTGGAGCCGATGACGACCCACTCGACGCGCAATCCTGGTTCGATCGGCCATAGCTCCCGTGCCCGGGGGTGCAGCGCCGTTCGGTGCGTCACCCCCGGGCAGAATGATCGGTCGAACAGCATTCACAAACCCGTGTTTGCACTCCCTTACGGTGGCGTGTATAGTGATCTCACGAGGTGGAATAATAGTGGCGGAATTGTCGACTCGACAGCGGAAGATCCTGACATTCATTCGCGACTATGTTCGCGGTCACGGCTATCCTCCTTCCGTTCGAGAGATTGGCAAGGCCGTGAATCTGCGTTCGAGTTCAACCGTCCACGGGCACCTGGTCCGTCTGGAGGCGAAGGGATTTCTTCGCCGTGATGCCGACAAGCCTCGCACGCTAGAACTTTTGGATGCTTCAGGCGGAATTGTGGGTAGTTACTCGAGCCGAACGGTCCCTGCGATACGTCAAGTCCCAGTTCTGGGGCGGGTTACCGCGGGAAATCCAACCCTCGCCATTCAAGAAGCGGAAGCAACGTTCCCTCTGCCTAGCGAATGGATCCACGCGAGTGACGACGCGTTCATGCTACGCGTGGACGGCGATAGCATGATCGGGGCCGGAATCCTGCCAGGGGATCTCCTTGCGGTGCGACGTCAGCCCCATGCATATAACGGAGACATCGTCGTCGCCCTCCTCGGTGAGGAAGTCACCGTCAAACGGTTCTTCCGCGAGACGGATCGCATCCGCCTGCAACCGGAGAATCCTCGGATGGAACCGCTCTACGCGCAGGAAATCAACATCCTCGGACGCGTGGTCGGTCTGGTCCGCCGCTTCTGAATTAGAAGGTCGAAAGGTACTGCTCCACCTCCCAGGCGTGCACCTGTCGGCGGTAGTAATCCCATTCGATTCGTTTGGCGTTAACGAAGT
>JAJYVN010000258.1 GCA_021791995.1 Bacillota bacterium | reverse complement strand
CTTGTTCGTCGACGGGAGGGCAGACCAGAGTGGGTGCCGCTTGTGGGTGTGGAGCCAGGAGACCTGCTTGCGATCGTGGGCGGTGTTGCCCTGGGGTGGGAGGCGGAGGTGTTTCCGTGGAGGTCACGGCCGGGCTATCCCTCGGATGGTGCGCGTGCCTTCGTTGCGGTTGAGGAACGGCCGATGTACCGGGGGGTTAGCTGGGTTCCCATTCAGGAGGTGGACGGGGCGCCGTATTGTGGTTCGTTGCTTTCTCTGCAAATCGACGGTGAACACAGCGTGGTCTCCGATGGAGTGGTCATCGCAGACGGGTGATGACCGAAGAGACGCGGCCCAAGTCCCCGGCTTGATCCGCAGGGCTAAGCCGGTTAGTTAAGTGTTCCTTTCGTGCCCGCCATGGTGCCGTTTAACCGTAGCAGGCACGATTGGCTGCATACGCACCCCAATGCAGGAGATGTCTGCAAGTAGCACAGGGCATGGCGTCGAAAGTACCGGTGGAAGGACGTGCGCCGGCATCCCAAGCATCAGAGACCGGAACTGCTGGCGACGGGGCCCCGGCAGCTATGGACGTGGGACATCACCAAGCTCGCGGGCCGGGGAGGCGGTACCACTATAGCCTGTACATGATCATCGACGTCTTCTCCAGGTACGTCCCAGGCTGGCTGCTGGCGGACCGTGAAAACGAGACCCTGGCCAAGCGGCTGATCGAAGAGACCTGCCGGAAGGAGGGGATTCGGCCTGGGCAGCTCACGCTGCACACCGACCGCGGCGCGCCCATGACATCGAAGTCCGTGGCCCAACTGCTCACGGATCTCGACGTGACCCGTAGCCACAGCCGACCGAGGAACAGTGATGACAACCCCTACTCGGAGGCGCAGTTCAAAACCATGAAGTACCGGCCGGACTTCCCTCGGCGCTTCGGCTCCCGGGAGGACGGCCTGGGCTTCGTGCGGGGCTTCTTCCGATGGTACAACCGCGAGCACCGGCACTCGGGGATTGCATGGCTCGCGCCGGCGACGGTGCACTTCGGCCGCGCTGAAGATGTCCTCATCGGCAGACAGCGAGTGCTCGACGCGGCCTTCGATGCCCATCCCGACCGATTCGGCGGCAGGTGTCCCCAGGTGCCGGAGCTTCCCAAGGAGGTGTGGATCAACCGTCCCTGGCACGCGTCGTCCCCACATACGGTGTGACCGCGGCGCAGCCGCACGACTCGAGCTCGAAGGCACCGAACAACGAGAACAAAGCCGATGTCCCTACCCTAGGCTTGACACGTTCCGACTTCCGTGCCACAAGCGAATGGCATGAGTACTTAGATGCGGCGCCGTAACGGTAGGGCATCCGCATGCACAGTGAGGACCGGACGGGGGCGAAGGCGGAGAAGCCCTGGATTCGTGAGTCGTTGGGGGCGTATGGGATGCAACCCCTGGCCTCGCGTGCCCACTGCCCGGTCCTCACGCACCGACTGAGCCAGCGCCGTCACTCTACGGTGAAGGGCAGGGCTCCGGTAACGGGTTGCGGCGGGGGGCTGGTGTTGTGGCGTGGGATGACCTAGTTCTGCGGCCGAGGATCGCCGACCAGGATCTGGTGGGGTGCTATGCCTCGAGCCAGGATGCCATGCCGGGGCAAAGCCCAAAAGGAGGTGGCAGGGGCCGACGTGATCCATCCCAGCCCGCCAACTTTCACGGGCGGGAGGCTCAGGGTCCGGCGACCCAACCCGCCTGATCGATGAGTAGGGCGAGAATGCTCTTTCCGTCCTGCAATTGGCCGGAACGGATCGCCTCCTGGCACTGCGCGGGGGACATGAGAACAAGGACCAGGTCTTCCCCCTCGTCAAAATGGGTTTCGGTCTGTTGCAATCCGGTGGCCCGGTATGCGTGAATCAATTCAGAACTGTATCCAGGTGTGGGGTGAAAGCTCAACAAGTACTCAAGCCGGTCGGCGCGATAGCCGGTTTCTTCCTCCAACTCGCGCGCTGCTGCGGTGGCGGGGGGCTCTCCGGGTTCGCACTTGCCGGCAGGAAGTTCGAGAACCTGACGGTCGATTGCGCCTCGATATTGACGCACAAGCAGGTACCGCCCTTCGGCATCTTGGGCGATGACTACAACCACCTCCGGCAGGTGCACGTAATAATGTGTGATGGGCCGTCCGCGGATCGTGAAGGTGCGCTGCCGTATGTCCAACATGGCGCCTCAGTGCCTGGTCCGAAAAATGTGTACAAGCCGGTCTTACGGCCTTCCACACCGTCCGCCCGACCAGGTCTTGGCCCCCTTCTGCCTTGGATTTGTCCTGTGCGGGACATAGGCGACAGGCGAACTCGGGCTACGTGACGCGGCAGCGTCACGGGTGCGGGGATTTCCCCCGGACCGAAGAGCCACCGCGACTTCCCGGGTCTCCGGCGGCCTGTGCGACCGTCGGCTTGATCCCTCCAGGTGCTTCCCGCCGCGTATGCGGCTACAGCTTCTCGCATCCGGTGCCCCAACGCGTCTTCCGCTTAACCCCGTTGAAGTAGGGTGCTTCCCCATCACGACCTGCCGGAGCATCTGAAGGACTACGGGGAGTCTGTCACGCTCAACCCGTCGCTTCCGCTGGCGGGGAAAGTTTCTGGCATCCAACGCATCCACATCCCTGATCCCGATGGCCCCGCTCCATAGTCGATGTGCTTCTCTTCCCATCGCCCCGATCCGGTCGCAGGTGCTCGCAATAGTCCGGGCTCGTCCTTCCATCGGAGAACCGCCTTCCCATCGGCGCCCCCCACCGTTTCCTCTCGTCGCGCTGCCGCGTGGCCACTGCACCCAGAGATGCTCACAGCGTACCCCCGTGTTTCCGCACTGGCTGCGAAAACTACCGCCAAAAGAAAGCACGCCTCATGTCGCCGTTTGTCCCCCACACACGCCGCAATTCCCGTGACCGCGCGCTTAGGCCCGCACTTTCCATGAGCCGATGCTCTGTTGCTCCCCGTTTCCGCCTGAGCCCGGTTCCTCCTACTGACCTGGGTGCGAACCGCTGCCCTCTTGTCCATACAGAGCCAGTCGATCGAGCGAACGGGCAATGGTTTCCCGCTTTGTCCCACCAGTGCCGCGTTCCCATCTGGGCCCTGAGCATCCGGGTAACCTCGGGCTGGCAAATCCCCTGAAACCCGTCCTATCTGCCCACACCAATCGCATCGGCGCGCTTTGCGCAGTGGTTTTAACGTAGCTGCTTGCACCTCCTCGCGCATTGCGTATCGTCATCCGTTGATCAAAACCAATGTATCATTGCGGCCATGCGATTGAAAACCAGAGCCCCCGGTGGGAGCAGAACCCTGCGGGCATCGAAAGCCTTGTTCGCGTGGCAGCGGTAAACCGCGATCGTTGGCTGCACTACGGAGCAGTTCCTGATTTGCCGACAGGGCATCCGGTCGCGATGGCAGGTGTTGTCGGACCATCTTCAGCCGATGGGGGGCAGGCCCTCCCCGGCGCCTGGGTCAGCTCTGTACGGCGTGTTGGAGGCCAGCGCCAAAATGGCGGGAACGGCGACGGAGGCCGTTGCCACCCCCGCTTCAAAGTTCGCCACAAAAGCATCGAGGGACAGTAGGCCGCCGCTTGTCATGATCGCCAACGCGAATTGCGCTGGAACAACGTTTGTGCTGTGATTGGCACGCTCAAGCGATCGGGACACGACAATCTCTGCTAATCGACCGAGGTCGAGATCCGGTGGAACCCCGGGTGGTAGCCCGATTGCGACAGAGACAACCTGCTCGGCACCCATCGCTCGGCATGCGTCAACCGGCACCATATCATACAGGCCACCATCGCAGAGAAGGTCACCGCGGGTGGTTCGAACTCCGCGGAACACGAGGGGAAATGCAGCGGTTGCGGTCAGTGCCTGTGCTGTGCTCAATCCAAGGTCTCCTGTGTCTCGACTTACAACAACGGAACTTGAGGATCCGGCCAGGTCGGACAAATTGGTGACGGTGACACCGTATCCGCTGACCCATCCGGCCACATTTGGGGCGTGCGCTCCGCGTAGGCTTGCCCGGATGATGGTATCAAGCATAAGGAGTCCGGGGGTTGGTGAAGGATGGAGAAGGTCCAGAGCATGCACGACATCACTGCCGAAGAAGCGCCATTCATCGCGTGCAAGACTCTTCCAGAATGCTTCCAACTCCTCAAGCGGAATCCCGGCGGCTAAACTACCCGCGACGATGCCGCCCGCGCTGCTTCCAACCACAATTTCGGGTACCAGTCCGTTCCGATCAAGCACCGACAGGAACCCGAGATGTGCCGCGATACCCGGAACTCCGCCGCCGCCCAACGCGAGTCCCCAACGATGAACCACTTTGCCTCACCTCGTGATCATCACGTTCCATCTCGTGCGATGGATCCTCTGCTGACCTGCTGCCTGGTATCCCTAGGGTATCTTGGTGGGGCTGAACGTGCCGGCATCAATGCCGTGCCGATACGAGGGTCCCGGAGGATATATGTCGTGGGCAACGG
>JAJYVN010000257.1 GCA_021791995.1 Bacillota bacterium | reverse complement strand
CAAGTCCCGTCGCCGGTCCGCGATGCGGGCAACGGATGCGAGCGACCGTGCGCCGCGCCTTGACGCGGTTGCGCGAGCCCTTGCACGTTCGAGACAGACGCCTCTGCGCTTTGGCAAGTCGCTTCTCGTCCCGTCGGAAGAACCGTTCATTGCCCACCTGCTCACCCGTGCTCCATGGGACGGTATCCAACAAGACTAGGTCGACCCCCGTCGTGGCGTTGAGCACGGGCCATAAAAGAACCTCCTCCTCGGTCGAAAAGGAGATGAAGGGACAGGTCGAGCAGCGTCCGGACGCACCGTGGCGCTGCTCGACTCCGCGCCGACGGGTCGCCTCCATACGTGGTCCGAGTGAGGCTACCGTCCTTCCACCGAAACCCACCGATGCGGTATGTGGCGCTCTGTTGGTCGTGCTTACGGAAGTACGGGTAATAGGGAGGCGCCGTGAAGAAGTAAACGAACGCTCTGTTCCAGCGCCAGACCGCCTGCGGAATCGGCACGCGGGATATTTCCGCCAACTGGGACGTCTGCGGCTCCCGCTTCATCCGCACCAGGAGTCGATGCGTTGGTCCTGCTCAAAACCATTCTTCAGTACGCAGGGCAAGCGCCCCGTTGCATACGTACCGCACACAACCAAAGGCCCGAGCCCGTTCGCGCGCCTGCTCGTCGGTCGGATCGAAACGATACTTGTGTGCCTTGCGCTCCATGCCTTGTCTTATACCGCACACAGTGGGAAGAAGGCAGCCTCTCCCCGAGTGATCTGCTCTCGAACGTCTTTCCATCGAGTGCCGAGGCATAGGATGGAGCATGTCCAACGAGGGGTGACGCCGTGTGGAACCTCGACGTTATGTGGTGCACCTGGAGGCATCGCGGAGTGATAAAGCGCATGCGATCCGTGCCCTATGGAACTTCTATCGGAGGAGCCTGCCGGATCGGATGGAGAGACTGTTCCCGCGACCGGATACTTTACGGGACGGCGAGACTATCGTTTGCTCTACGGCCGTTCGAGAGGAGCGGCCGTTGTGACGACGGCCATTTACGCGCGCGTCAGCACGGAGGAGCAGGTCGAGCATGGGACTTCGTTGGAGGAACAGGTACGTCTCTGTCGGCAGCGGGCAAGGGATGCCGTGGAGTTCATCGACGCTGGTGTCAGCGGTACCACCATGGATCGACCGCAACTGCAAGCCCTCTTGAAGGGAGTGAGGAAGGGGGAGATCGGTAGAATTGTGGTTTATGATCCTGACCGCTTGAGTCGGAATGTGACGCACCTCCTTCTGATTGTTGATGAATTGCGCCAACATCGCGCTGAGATCGAGTTCATCAATTTCCACTCTGACCTGACGCCAGATGGCCGCCTCCTCTTCACCGTGCGGGGTGCGATTAGTGAATTTGAAGCCTACCGTATTCGTCAGCGGATGTACTCCGGCAAGCAAGCCAGGGCACGTGCCAACCGGGTTGCAAGCGGAACGTGCATCTATGGATATCGTCTCAACCGGGTTACCAAGCAGTGGGAGGAGGAGCTTGGCGAGGCCCAGGTGGTGCGGCTACTGTTTGAGTGGGCACTGACGGAAGGGAGTTGGGCGATTGCTCGGCGCCTGAACGACCGGGGGGTTCCGGCGCGCTTCGGAGGGCGCTGGCACCAATCCTCCGTGGCAGGCATCCTGCGAAACCCAACTTATCTTGGACAAATGCCGCAGATGGAGGGGCTCGGCCATGTGGTGGTTCCGCCGCTTGTCGCGCGCACACAGTTCGATCGGGTCCAGGCGGCCATCGCGGCGCGCCTGAATCGGCCCACTGGTCGTTCCACGATCCGCTATCTGCTCACGGGTTGTCTGGAGTGCGGCGTCTGTGGCCATTCTATGTGCGGAGGCTTTGGGCGGCCAACCAAGACGGGAAAAACCACATACTATGGATGTACGGGAAAGACGAAGGCCTCGGACGAACCGCTCCGTTGTTCCAGCCACCTCTGGCGTTCGGACGTGCTCGATGCGGAGGTCTGGCGTTCGGTGCTCGAAGCACTGAACGACCCGGTTGCGTTGGTGGATGCGGCCTTGATCGAGGCGAAGCCGGAAGCTGAGGATTGGGACGGGGATCTTCTGGCGGTGGCCCAGACGACCCAGAGAGTGGAGACAGAGCGCGAACGCATGATTCGCGCTTTTCGTCGCGGAGTCATCAGTGAGGCGGACCTCCTGCAGCAGGTCCGCGAACTGGATGGTCAGGTGGCCGTCCTGCGGGAGCGTGCTGAGTTACTGACCCGGAAGCGCTCTGTCGCCGGATTCGACGTCTCCGAACAGAATCACGTCCAGCAAGCGATGTACCGGCTCGTCGCGGATATGGCGGATCTGCCTACCCTTGTCGAGCGACGTGGGCTCCTGGAAGCGTTGGGGGTTCGGGTGGTGGCTGGGCCGGAGGACCAAGTGCGTTTGAGGCTTGGGCCGCTACCCGCGGATTGACGGAGGGGGGCGGCATACGGTTCGGGGTCATCGTTGGTTGTGAACAAAATGTGATTCCTGACGAATTTGGTCCAGCGCGACACAGAATGCGCTATTCTCAATGGAGGGAGACGAAATCACATTGAATTAGTGTGGTGTTCGCCTAGCAGGGGGGGGGCAGCCATTCAGAGGTATCGCACGGGGATCCACATCGACGCACGATTGGTCTATACCCTGGCTCTGGTAGTCTGGTGCGTGGAGGCGATTGGCTTTCTGCTCGGACCGATCGGGCCACTTGTCAACGATATGGCGTCATACTGGTCTGCCGGAACTACGGATATGCAGTTGCACACCCTCGACGTTCTCTGGCCACCCCTCTACCCGCTGTTGACGGTTCCTTTTCACCTCTGGGGAGGTCCGGCCGCTCTTGCTGCTGTGCAAACGGCCGTGGTTGCGCTCTCCGTGATCGGTGTGGCCTGGTATCTTCGTGGGCGTGCTGGCACGCGCGTGGCCGCGATCTTTTTCGCTTCGATGGCGGCGTGCCCGGTATTACTCGTGTACACGCGTTTCGTGTTGAGCGACAGCTGGTTTGTCCTGTTACTCTTTGCTTGGATCATCCTGGCGGAGCATTCCGAGCGTGTTGGTTCGGAATGGTATTCCTTACTTGGTGGCATCTGTCTTGGCATCGGTGCCGCGATTCGTCCCGAGGCGGTGGCGGTGGCCGGGCTCGCTGGGCTCTGGCTCCTGTTGCAGCATCGTTGGAAGGCGGCAGCGTATACCATGTTACCGGTTGTCGGCGAGGCGGGGGCGTTGGCGTTATGGACCCGCGTCACGACCGGAATTTGGGTGGCGTCGCAGCAGCGATTTTGGGAGACGCTGTGGCAGGGGACCAATCCAAAGGCCACAGGGTTCTACGTCAAGGTGCAAAAGGCTACACCCGCAGGCTATCGTGCGCTGTTTCTCACATGGCTCCAGGGACACCCAATGCGGTTTCTCGCCTTGTGTGGCGCACGCCTGATTGAGTTCTGGTTTGCCGCTGCGCAGTTCATTCAGGCATTGGCCGTCAATGCGCGGATCCTCCCATTTGTCTGGCTTCTGTACTCTCATGCCGTGACCGAGATGACGAGCATCGCGTTCTTCATTGCCCTGCTTTGGCTTCTCCGTACGGGACACCTAAGCGATGTCGTTTGGCCGCTGATCGCGGTGTTGGGAAACTGGTGGTTCTGCGTCCCCTTCCTTTTTGGGGGGCGCTTCCATGAGGATGCCCTTCCATTTGTTTTAGTGATCACTGCTCTGGCATATGGGCGTTCCCGCGCTGCTTCTGCCTCGTCCACCACGACCGATTGTACCGGTCCTTCCCAGCACCTCACCATGGGTGGATAGTCCGCGGCCGTGAACGCAAGAACCAGGGGTAGTGACCGGTTCGGATGTGGTTGGAGGTTACTGACCGGATACGGGCAGGGCGGTTGGCGGGCGCGACCCAGTCTGTCCCATGTCAGACGGCCCGCGAGATGCAGTCCGATACTGGTCGGGCCAAAGGAACATGCATGCCCTGGACACGCTCCCCCATCGACGGCAGGTCCGAGGAGAAGATGACGGTGGTCGGTACGGAGGGATGCGTTGTGGCACCGATTCCCTCATGGAGGTGAGTCGGTATATTTCGCGTACCCGTGCGACGGTGCGCGACACCGCTAAGGTTTTTGGCGTCAGCAAATCCACAGTGCATAAGGATGTAACGGAACGTCTGCCCAAATTGAACCGGGAGCTCGCTGCGCGCGTGAAGAAGGTGCTCGACGTCAATAAGGCGGAGCGGCATCTCCGGGGAGGAGAGGCGACCCGGCAGAAGTATCTTGAAGAGGCGCATATGCCTGACTCTCCCGACGTTCCGGCCGCCAAATGAATCATGGATGCCTGCAGGACGAAGGACCGTCGGCCTTCGTCCTGCCCTGTGTGCGCCCGGCATGGGCGTTGACCATAGGGTGCAAGTCCCGAGCGGGGGCTGGTGAGCGCCTACCGCTAGCTGAAGGCAACGGTGCCCGCGGCGACGCGGGATCGGA
>JAJYVN010000256.1 GCA_021791995.1 Bacillota bacterium | reverse complement strand
TCGGGGATCTCCTCCAATGAGCGGCTGGAGTTCCTGGGGGATGCAGTGCTTGATCTGGCCATTGGTCAGTACCTGTTCGAGCGGTACCCGGACATGAGCGAAGGGGAGCTGTCCCGGCTGCGGGCAGCGGTTGTGCGCGCTTCCACCCTGGCCGCTCGGGCCCGCGCGATGGGCCTGGGGCGCTTTGCGCTCCTGGGCAAGGGGGAAGAGAGTAGCGGCGGTCGGAAGCGACCCAACTTTCTTGCGGACCTGTTCGAAGCCATCGTCGGTGCGGTCTTTTTGGATCAGGGCATGGGTTCTGCCCGAGACTTTGTTCTCGCTGCCTTGCGTGAGGACCTAGAGACGGCGGCCATGGGACGCGAACACGCGAATTATAAGGCCATGCTGCAGGAGGCGGTCCAGCGGGATCGGTCGAACGATCCCATTACTTATGGTGTGGTGTCGTTCGACGGACCGGACCATGCCCCTGTGTGGCGCTGTGAGGTCCGGATCGGGGACCACCGTTTTGGTACCGGGCAAGGTCGGAATAAGAAGGCTGCGGAACAGGACGCGGCACGTGACGCGCTCCTGCGCGGCTGGAACCATGCGGCGAGCAGCCCACCACCTTAGGCCGAGGATCGGGAGCGAGACTTGTGCTGCTGAAACGCCTTGAAATCATGGGCTTCAAGTCCTTTGCCGATAAAGTCGTTATCGAGTTCGGTGCGGGAGTCTCTGCCGTGGTTGGTCCGAACGGTAGTGGCAAGAGCAACTTGACCGAAGCGGTGCGTTGGGTGCTTGGCGAAGGATCCGTTCGGTCCCTGCGCGGGCAACGGATGGAGGACGTGATCTTCGGCGGGTCGCCTACCCGTCGTCCCCTGCCGCTTGCGGAGGTTTCGATCACGTTCGATAACAGCGATGGAACGCTGCCACTGGCATTTGCCGAGGTTACGGTTACGCGTCGTGTTGATCGCTCCGGCGGAAGTGAATACTGCATCAATCGTGCGGAGGCACGCCTGCGCGACGTGCACGAGTTGCTGGCAGGCACCGGCTTGAGTGGGAATGCCTATGCCATCGTCGGGCAGGGACAGGTGGAGGAAATCCTGGCCGCGCGGCCGGCCGAGCGGCGTGCCATGGTCGAGGAGGCCTCGGGGATCACCCGCTTCCGCCTGCGTTTGCAGCAGGCAGCGCGGCGTCTGGCGGCGGTGGAATCCGGACGGCAACGTTTGGAGGACATTGCCCACGAGCGGGGGATCCGTGTGGAGACACTGCGCGGGGAGGCTGCTCGAGCGGCTCGCTACGCAGAAATGCGTCATGAGCTGCGGGAACTGGAGCTCGGATCCTGGGCCATGGAGGCCTTCGAGATTGGTGAGCGGCGTCGCGTTGCACAGGAGGCGGTCACATCGGGTGAGCAGGCCCTGGAGACAGGAGCGGCTCGGATGGGTGAGATTGCGGCCCGGCAGCGAGCTATCAGCCTGGAGCTGAGCGAGGTTCGTACGCGGCGTGTGAGTGCTTCGGCTCGTCGCCAGGAGTGGCAGCAGAAGTGGCAGCAGGCGGAGCAGAGCGCAGCCCTGGCCGACGGACTCGAGCGAGCCGCGCGAGAGGAAGGCGAGCGCGCCGTCCAGCGTTTGCAGGCGATCGAGGAGCGCGCAGGGCGGCTGGGCGAGCAGGGGCAGCAACTCGAGCAGCAATTGCGAGACCGTGCGGAAGAGGTCGAGAGACGTCGGGTGGAATCGATCGCGGCTCGCACAGGCTGGGAGGCAGCACAACGGCGACTCCGCGAGTTGACGGAGGCGCGGGCACGCCGCGAATCCCAGCGCGCTGCGGTGCGGGAACGCTGGACCACTGCGCTGGCGGATCGGGCGGCAGTGCAAGCGGCGATTACCGCCTTGGAGGAGCTCGAAGGCCGCCGGAGTGAAGCCCGCCGCGTCGCCGTGGAGAGCCAAGCGGCACTCAATCGGTTGTGCCTTGCGGTGGCGGAGACCGAGGAACAGTTGGCGGCACTGCGTGCAGAGATCCGCTCTCTTGGTGCGCACCGGGATACCCTCGCTCAGTGGCGCAGCTCGCTCGAAAGCCGTATGCAGACGTTGGCGGAGCTTCAGAGCCAGGCCGTGGGGTTTGCACAGGGACCACGCACGGTCCTTGTGGGCAAGGCGAAGGGTGTGTTGGCCTACCGAGGCGTGGTGGGAGCCCTTGGTGACCTACTCACCGTCCCCGATCACCTGATGGCCGCGATGGCGGCGGCACTCGGCGCGTCGGTGCAGGATCTCGTCGCCACTTCGGCGGGCGCCGCCCAGGAGGCAATCGGGGCCCTGCAGGCCTCCAAAGGTGGTCGGGCGACGTTTTTGCCGCTGGATGCCCTGGTGGTTCGTCCACCCGACCGTGGGGCGCAGGATGCCGTGCGAGCTGAGGAGGGCGCCCTGGGCTGGGCGGTGGACCTAGTGGAGTTTTCCGATGAGATCGCACGTGCCGCGAACTATGCCCTGGGTCGAGTTGTTGTCGCCACGGACCTGACGAGTGCTCGGCGCATCGGGCGCCGCCTGGAGTTTCGCTTGCGGATCGTGACCTTGGGCGGAGAAGTGATCCATGTGGGCGGCGCGATGAGCGGTGGTGCGACACGGGACGAGGGCAACCGCGGCGCGATGCTGGGGCGGGATGGTCAGCGCCGTCGGTTGGCGCTCCGTGTGCGCGCGGTTTCGGCTGACTTGGAACAATTGGAGGGAACCCTGGGGCGCTTGGGGCAATCGGAGGCCGCACTGGGGTTGCACCTAGAGGAACAGAAGAAACGACGGGTCGCGCAGGAGCGGGCGTGCGCGACGGCGGACGCTGTCCTGGCAGCCCTGGAGGCAGAGTGGCAGCGGCTGGAGGGACAACGCCAGGCGGCGGTCGGGCGCGGGGGAGACGGTTCCCCCTCCGTCGCCCAGTGGGCGGTCGAGGGGGAGCGACTGGAGCGGGAGATCGCGGAACTTGCATCCGTGCTTATCGCTGCGGAAGAGGAGGAGCGGTCGGCGCGCGATGCGGACACCCAAGCCCAAGTGGCTCTGGCCTCCGCACAAAAGACGCACCAGGGACTCGTGGAACTCCTGCGCGAACGCCAGTCTTCGGAGGCTTCCCTCCAAAGCCAAGCGCGGGCGATTGAGGCGGAGCGGGATGAGGCGCAGCGGCGCGCCGCCGCGCAGGCGCTGCAGGCGCACGCGGCGCGTACAGAGGCCGCAGCCAGCCAGGTGGCGATGGCGCGGGAAGCGGCGGATGAGCAGTCCTTGCGGCAGGAGGAGGATACGCTGGCGAGGCGACTTGAGGAGGAGGCAACAGCCCGCGAAGGGCTCGAGGGTGACCGGGATGCGGTTTTGCGTACACTGCGCCGCGCGGAGGCAGACCTAGGACGTGCTGACGCTGGCCTGGCCGCCCTGGTGGCCCGATTGGATGAGGCGTATGGTCTTTCGCTGGATGCCTTGCGGGAGATTGCACCGTACGCTGCCTCGCGGGAGATCATGCAGCGCATGGGCACCTTGCGACAGGAGTTGCGCGCTGCAGGCGGCGTCCGCCCCGAATCCATTGGGGAGTATGAGGCGGAACGGTGCACCTACGAGGCATTGGTGGCAGAGATCGGTGACGTGCAAGGGGCGATACAGGGCCTCCAGGAGTGGATGGCCGATGTGGAGGCAGAGCTCGGCACCCGCTACCTCGCGACGTTGGGGCGTGTGCGTGAGGCATTCGCCGCGACGTATGGTCGCCTCTCGGGCGGGGGTGCGGCGGACCTTGAACCGGTCGATGAGGACCGGGGATCGGCAGAGGCTTCTGACCCCCCATCATCGATTCGCCCGGTCGGCGGACTTGGCTTGGAGGTGATTGTTCGTCCCCCGGGCAAAAAACCGACGCACCTGAGTCTTCTTTCGGGAGGAGAGCGGACCCTGGCGGCGATCGCACTGCTGTTCGCGCTGGTGCAGGTGCAACCCGCGGCCTTCTGTATTCTGGATGAGATTGAGGCGGCACTCGATGAGTCGAATGTGGTGCGTTGCGCGAGCTTTCTTCGGGAACTCGGTTCCCATGGTCAGTTCATCATGGTGACGCACCAGAAGTCCTCGATGGAGGCGGCCGATCGATTGATCGGTGTGACCATGCGGGACGGGGTGAGTTCCCTGGTGTCCATTCGCCTCGCGGGTTGAGAGCGGGAGGTTTCTGGCATGTCGTTGTTTTCCCGATTGCGTGACGGCCTGGGGCGGGCACGGCAAACCCTGGTGGGTCGCATTCAGGCGGTCGTGTCCGGTTCCGCCTACCTTGAACCCGAGATGCTCGACGAACTGGAGGCGGTGCTCCTCGGAGCGGATGTGGGGCCTGCGGAGACGCAGCGTTTGATTGCCTCCCTGCGCACAACGCTGGGGACCCGGCGCGTTGCCGCATCCGAGATTCCAGGCCTTTTGGAGCAGGAGGTCAGCGCTCTGTTGGCCGGAGCAACGCGGCCGCTACGGTTTGCCGAACAACCACCGACGGTGGTGCTGCTTCTGGGTGTGAACGGT
>JAJYVN010000255.1 GCA_021791995.1 Bacillota bacterium | reverse complement strand
CCATGTCAGCTGGAACGATGATCGCCTGTGCATGTAAGGAAATCATCATGGGCAAGCATTCGAGTCTTGGGCCCATCGACCCTCAGATCGGAGGCATCCCCGCGCACGGAATCATCGAGGAATTCAAACGGGCCCTAAAAGAGTGCACTGAGGATAACAATGCCATTCCGCTGTGGCAGCCAATTATCGCAAAATATCATCCAGCGCTGATCGGCGAGTGTGAAAAGTCGATAGCTTGGTCAACGGAAATCGCCAGCGCGTGGCTGGCCAGTGGCATGTTCAACGGGGACGCCGCGGGTCCATCTAAGGCAAGCAAGATCGTCGAAGAGCTGAGTGACCATGCGCTCCAAAAGTCTCATGGGCGTCATATCTCAGCGGACGATGCGGCTAAACTCGGCCTTAGGGTGTCTCGTCTTGAGGACGACCAGAGTCTCCAGGATGCTGTCTTAACGGTGCATCATGCGTCCATTATGACACTCATGAAGACGTCGGCGGTGAAGATCGTTGAAAATCACCGTGGTGTCGCCGTCATCCACGCCATTCAACCTTCGGTGATCGCGATCCCCGAAGGCCCCTCATCGAGCATCAAAGAGTCGGAATCTGAACCGCAGCCACCCGTAAAACCAGTCCCTGAATGATGCACCAGCCGACGTTCCCCGCCCTGGGGTGAGGGCGGGGAGCCCCCATGGGGAATGCTCAGGAGGTTGTGGAGGGCGCGACCCATGGCATCGTCATTGAGGTCGTCGGGGACGACGCCGCCACCGACCAGCAGTTCGCCCTCTGTCAGTTCAGGCTGGGGCACCGCACTGGTGCATGCGAACTCCGCGGGCGACCCGCCACGCAAGCAGATCTACCGCCATAATGTCAATTTAGCCTCATTGCCAACGTCATAACCTGCTCAGCTTTGTTGACATGCGCCTTCGGTCCTGCTACGGTTGCTTCGCAATTCCCAAAAAGCGCTGCGGAGACAATACGGAAGGGTGGCGAGCGGGCATGCCCGAGGTGACCAGGACCGGGGTTGACCAGGAGGCCCCGGTTGACACGACATTCCACATCGTCGTCAATGCTCAGGAGAAGACGGTGCAGGATCGCACGGTTACCTATGACGACGCCGTGAAACTGGCCTGGGGATCGGTTGACCCGAAGTATCGCTACACCGTGACTTACCGAAACGCCGTGGAACCAAAGCGCGACGGCATCATGACCCAAGAGGAAGCGGTGGAGATTAGGAATGGAACCATCTTCGATGTCAACCGCACGTATAAGTCGTAGCCCAGACCTTCTGCAGCTTCGGATGGAAGGATACGAGGTCCGAGTCAGCAACGCCGGCCTTCTCGAAGTTGGGAACGTACCTTTCGTTCGGAGTGATCGCACGATTTCCCGGGGGACGATAGTTTCTGAGCTGAATCTGCAGGGAGACCGCACCGGGCCGCCCGGCCACCATACAGTGTGGTTTGTGGGCGGTGTCCCATGCGATGCAAAGGGGCAGCAACTGGATCACGTAATTAATATCAACTCCCCGGTCGCTACCGATAAAGGTCAAGTTTCTGGCGTCCAATTCTCTAGCAAGCCAGACACGCCGTACCCAAGCTACTACGCCAAGCTTACTCTGTACATCAACATGATTCAAGGACCGGCTCAGCGGATCGCCCCAACGGACACGGCACAGACTTACAGAGAAATTGTCGATGACGACGATTGCTCTGTGTTTAAATACATCGACACGGGCCCCGGACGCTCCGGAATAGCAAATCTGACGGAGACGCTCAACATTCCTAAGGTCGCTATCGTCGGCCTCGGCGGAACCGGCTCCTATGTACTGGACCTCATTGCCAAGACGCCAATACGGGAAATCCACCTGTTCGATGGTGACGTCTTGTACTCGCACAATGCATTTCGGGCGCCCGGCGCTGCCTCGCTAGACCTCCTTCGCAGCTCGCCTAAGAAGGTCGTGTATTACCAATCGGTCTATGAGAACATGCGGGTCGGCGTAGTACCTCACGATTGCTACATCACCGAGGGGAACGTCGATGAATTGATGGGTATGGAGTTTGTGTTCCTCTGTGTCGACGGCGATGCGGACAAGCCTGCCATCGTGAGAGCCCTGGAACAATACGGAACAAGTTTCATCGATGTTGGCATGGACGTGCAGCAGGTCGGCGATCAACTTACTGGTGTTATGCGAACATCGGCAAGTGTTCCGGAGCGGCGGAAGCACATCTGGGAACGAGGCGGACTTGATCCGATTCCAGGAGACAAGGACCTTTATGATCGGGACATCCAAATCGCTGACCTCAACGCATTAAATGCTTCCTTGGCTGTTATCAAGTGGAAGAAAATGGCCGGGCTGTACGTTGATTTGGCGCGGGAGCATACATCGGTCTATTGCCTGAACGGTAACTATCTCGTGAACGAGGACCAACACCGATGAGGACTCCGAAGGACATAACGGTCGCATTCGTGCGGTTCGTACCGGAGAAGCTCGTCGAGTTGACGCTATATGTGTCAATGGAGTTTGCGACGGCGTCGCATCTATGTTTTTGCGGTTGTGGCAACAAGGTGGTTACACCTCTAAGTCCGACGGACTGGCAACTGTACTTTGATGGTCGGACGGTATCGCTTACCCCGTCGGTCGGAAGCTGGGACTTTCCGTGCAGATCGCATTACTGGATCAGGAAGAGCCAGGTCCATTGGGCTGCTTCCTGGACAGGAGAGCAGGTCGCCGATGCAGCGCGACTTGATGATGAAGCCAAGAGGCGCTACTTCGCGGAGGCTGGCGATGGGCGAACGGGGGAGAGGAAGGTGGCAGGTGCGGTTGGTAAGCCGTCGCTACTAGCTCGGTTACGTCGGTGGTTCGGCGTATAGCGGTAACGCGATGCGCCGGGCTTATACAGGGCACGGCCGTCCCAGGCTAGCGAAGCAGAGGATTGACACAGGCGCTTGGCGGGTGCCCGAACGAGCTCATGGGGGCCGTAGGGAACCTGCGAAGAGGAGTCGCACCGCAGGTTCGGACGGGGTTGTCGGGACCACGGCTGTAAGCGGTGACCGTCGCGATGGTCGTTCGGCAAGAGAAGGGATTTCGGGCAGGTCAGAGAAATGGGCAATATGCCCAACGTCCGTGCCCGTCCACTTAAAGGCGACCGCCCCGACCGTCCCACGCGCTGGCAGCTTGTCTGGTCCCTGCCGCCGGACCCGGCGACCGGCAAGCAACGCCGCGAGTATGAGACTTTCCACGGCAACAAGGGTGCGGCGCAGAAGCGTTGGCGCGAACATCAGGCGGAGATTGACGCAAACCCTGACGCATTCGCGGCCCCAAACCCGAACACGCCCAAGGTCCCGGAAGACTCTCTGGCTGCGCTGATAGAGGAATGGGTAGACGCGCACCTCCGCCAGCCAGGGGTACCCCGCAAGACCGCCCACAATCACGCCTATGTCCTGTTCCACTACGTGGAACCCCACCTCGGGAGCCGTTCACTCGCCGACATCACCCCCGGAGATCTCACGCGCCTCTATTCAGACCTCCTCGCCTCGGGCGGTAGGTCCGGTCACCCCCTCTCCCCGCGCACCGTCCGCTTGGCGCATACCTTACTACGCCAGGTGCTGCAATCAGCCGTGGATGCGGAGCGACTACCCAACAATCCGGCGGATCGAGCGCGGGTACCAAAGCAAGGTGCGAAGCCTCCAGCCAAGTGGTTCACGCCGGAACAAATGTGGAGCTTGGTGGATGCCGCGCAAGGGCATCGGTTGGCCGCGTGGTTCCCGGCGCATTGGGCGACCGGCACCCGGCCCGAGGAATTGCTTGGGCTTCGCTGGGAAGACGTGGACTTCGATCAACGCACCATCCGGTTCGTTTGGGCGGTGAAGGAGACGGCCGGGCGCTTAGAGATCGGGGAGTTAAAGACGCCGAAGAGCCGCCGCACCCTCGCTTTCCCGACACCGGAACCGGGTGGGCTGGATGTATTCGCCTACCTGGGAGACCACCGAAAGCGACAGGAGCAGGAGAAGAAGCGTGCCGGGGGAGCGTACCAGGACCAGGGCCTAGTGGCAAATCTCATAAATTCGGGGGTCTATGGCCCGGAATCGGCGCATTATTCCGTTAAGAAGGCGCCAGCACGAATGCGAAGTCACTCAGGAGCGTCGTCAGGACTTCGTTCCATGTTCCTTCGAAGGGCGTCGGTTCCCACCTGCCCCGATGATCGGCCATACCGAGTTGGTAGTGGCCGCCTTGCAGGGAGGTGAGGCGCGCGCGGTTCCAGGGGCCATCCGCATCCTCGGTGTAGATGATGAGATGCGGCCCGTGGACGCGCACGCGCAGATGCGGGAAACCCTTGGCGTGCAGGGTACGCTCCACCTCTGCAGCCCGTGAGAGCGCCTCTGGTGTGGGCACCTATGCAGCCTCCTTCTCCATCGGGTAACCGTGAAACGTCCAATGGAACGGATGACCTTCCCCACCGTTCCAACGCTCGACGAATGCCTTGATGCGGTCCATCAACTCCTGGG
>JAJYVN010000254.1 GCA_021791995.1 Bacillota bacterium | reverse complement strand
AAGAGACCTTCGTTGAGGCTCGTCACGTAAAGGTCGGCGAGATCATTTCCCACCCTAGTGACATGACCACTCTGACTGCTCAAGAACTCGAAGATGAAATGGCCGCCGTGTGCGGAAAGTCTGTGGCCGTCCCCGACATCGCTGTGCGAGATGGTACCACAGGGCGAGTGGTGGCAACTACCCACGGTTTCCGGGCACCAAAGCCCGAAGAGGTGGAGTTTGCCCAGCACCCGGACTTCTGGCGTCTAGCCGGCTACTTCCTCGGTGACGGCACAATGACACCTCACGGCGTATCCTTCTCATTCGGACCCAGCGAAAGTCATATCGTCAACGATGTGGTTGATATTGCTGAATCGGTCTTGGGCCGCAAGGGGACGCGTTGGTATACCCCAAATGTTCGAGGTGTCAACATCTCTCTTTCCATGGCCACTCCATTCTTCAAGAGTCTCTACTACGGAAATCGTCCGGGGCAGAAGCGTCCACTCTCTTGGATGGAGCATCTTCCGCTAGAGCACCAGAAGCAAATGTTGAAGGGGTACTGGTTAGCAGACGGAAATTCCAAGAAAGACAAGAACGGTTCAGTAAGCTCGTACATGATCGTGTCCGTCGCCAAACCCATGCTGGAGTCCTTCCAACGTATCGGTTGGCGGTTGGGGCTTATCTCCACCATCGGTCTGATGCGCCCAGCGGGGCACTCGGTCATGATGGGCAAGGAAGTATCTCAGCAGCCACTCTACAGCCTGGTCTTCGGACGTGACTTCTCAGATGTCATTCTTGACACCCCTAACCCCTCCCTGCGTCCCATGCGGCGCAAACAGTGGATTGAGGCGCAGCGCATCTACAGCCTCATTACTCGAATTGAAGTGGAGGCCCCCCACGGTGAGCGCGTCTACAACTTCACTGTCGACCATCCAGATCACTCCTATACTGGCCTCCACGTCGCCACACACAATTGTGATGGGGTCGAAAGAGGATACCGTCCAGGCGTGGATTTCGACCTGGAAGAGCGCGAGTACGACTTTAACGCCCAAGAGTTTTACAATTGGGGGTTTACTCAACTCCGTTACACTCCAGTAATGTCAATTATCCAAATGACTCTGGTCTATCCAACTGGACAGGTCATTTTAGCGCTGCCGCCATCGTGGATTGAAAATGCTTGGTCCACGTTAAACTCGGTGAAACGGGAAATCCTCGCCGCGTAGACAATCCCGTCGGAAGCCGTGCTATACGTCGACAACACTGGCACGGAACCGCTAGAGACTAGGGCTTGAGGTAGCGTAGCCAATAACAGCCCCACGAGCGCCGAGCGGCAGAAATGCCGAAGATATAGTCCGACACCCCCCGCGAGGGGGGAGGCTGCATAAACAGCAGCCGATAACAGGGGAATGCAAGCCCCAGATGCTCTCAGGCCAGATTCGTTAATACTTGGCGACCCCGCCTAGCAATAGACGGGCGCAAACTGGGTGAAAAGGGGAACGCTGAAATGCAAATCCCTTACCAAGCCCCCGAAACGGCGGGGGAAGGTCTAACGACTAGGTAGTGAACCGGCCTTCGGGCTCACATAAACTACCCACGAGCGCCCAGCATCCTTAATGGATGATGATATAGTCTGACACCCCGTTAACAACAAGCGGGGACTGCGGATAAAGAGCCGCAGATGAAACAGATTGCTGGTACCACCCCAAGGCGCACTCAGTCAGATCGTCTTGGGTCCTGGCGGCTTAACAGAGAGGGCCGCCTAAAATCGGGTGAATTCGGCGAACGCTGCGAAGCCAACGCCGAGCCAAGCACGGCGGGGCCAAGGTTGCCGTGAAGGTGTAGAGCATAGTGGGTGAGTCCCAACAATAACCCCGCCACGAGCGCCCGATGTATCGTTGACATCACCTGTCACTACGGTACAATGACATATGCCGACCTGGGCCGAAACGAAGGTCCAGAAGCACCGGATAAGAAGCCGATGCGGTAACACAGTGATCTCGTAATGTTAATTGGTGGTAAACGTCAACTGCCACCCTCCCCGGCAACGGGGATGCTCAAAGCGGGATAAACGGGGGAAGCCCATAGGGCCAATCCCGTACCAAGCCCCGGAAATGGCCGGGGAAGGTCGAACGACTAGGCGTTGAACCGCCCCGCCAAGGGTCATATAAGACGCTCCAGAAACCCCGCCCCCTTTATGGGTGAAGATATAGTCTGATCCTCCGAGTAATCGGAGTAAACGTCAGTGATGTTGACTGACATGCCCGCCCTCATCTTCGTGGATGGCCGAATGTTGGTGTAGTCCACGTTAAACCCGGTGGAAACGGGGAAGCCTAACCCGAAAGGTATGGTAATCCCGTCGTAAGCCCCCCGCGTGGTCAAGTGGCGAGGGGAAACGCTAGAGACTAAGGCGTGAGATGCCACATCAATAAACGCCAGCAGCGCCGGGGCGCGCAAGCGCATGAGATAGTCCAGTCTCCAGTGAAAACTGGAAGAAATTGTACATCGCTGGGTTTTGGCCGCTTCCGACCAACATTGAAATGCTCATTGGTATGCAAACTGCCATTGACCTATTCCCCATCATTTCCAACATGGTAAGTCAGGGACGCGAGGAGATCCGCTCCCGCGTCGAAGATGTCGATGAGATGGAACGCTTCCAATCGAGAATGCTGGCCTTTGGCCCCACCATCGACTTTTACCGTAAGCGAGTCATCGAGATCGTTACGGAGACGAAGGCTTGGCTATTCGGAACTACTGGGCGTAGGTTGTGGAGTAGCTGATGCCCCGGCCGAGTGAATTGTATCCTTGAGGTGACTTCAGTTTGTCTGACCCAGTGATCCTCGGTACGATTGCTCCAAATGTTGGCGCTACGTTGCTCGGTAATGTGGCTTGGTCGGCCGGAACAACGCTCTACTTCGGGCTAAGTTCCACCCTCCCCACCTACGCAGGCAGCAACATCACAGAGCCCAGCGGCAGCGGCTATGCCCGCGTTGCCATCACGAACGACCAGACCAACTTCCCCGCCTGGGTTGCTGGCTCCTCGGAGACCACCGAAACAAGCGCAGTTGCCATCACCTTTCCCACCTCGACTGGGGCATGGCTGGCTGGCGCAAGCCTAGCCTACCTAATCGCGTGGTCGGCATCCACGGGGGGAACCCCTTATGCCTGTTGGACCATGAGCAACCCCCCCGTCGTTACGGCGTCTGGAGTTACAGTGACTGTCCCCGCCGCCGATCTGACGACCAACCTGGCCTAGTTCCATGTCCTACTCCTCGACCATCCTGGCGGATGGACCAGTAGGGTACTGGCAACTCAACGACACATCTGGCACAACGGCCGCCGACAGTAGCGGTAACAACGACCCCGGCACCTACTACGGTGGCTACACTCTGGACCAGAGTGGCCCTAGCGGGTCTACCCCATCCGTCCTCTTCAACGGCTCGACCGGATATGTTGGCGGGGCTCTCCCCACCAGCCTATCCCTTACTGCCGATTGGACGATGGAGGTGTGGGTGGACCCCACGGCGTTCGCCAACACCGTCTACGCCGACTACTTCGGCTTCACCGATGGGTCCGGTAGTTACATCACGGTCGGCCCCACCCAGGTAGGGTCCGCATACGACTGGAAGATCACGAGCCCCGGCGACACTCCGGGATCGGCCACCACGCCAGTCGCCCAAAACGCCTGGTCATACGCTGTCCTAGAATACGACTCCTCCACAAACGAGTTCTCCCTGTGGGTGAACGCCACGCTCCTCTACAGCGTGGCCAACGGTGGCGTTGCCCTCTCCAGTCTCACATCCTGGATGGTTGGAGGTTACGGCGGGGGAAGCGGGTATGGGTGGCTTGACGGATACGCCTCTCAGGTAGCCGTCTACGACAAGCTTCTGACATCGACCCAAATCCAGTCGCATTACGCGGCTATGTCGAGCAGCCCCGCCGTGGGTACTTCCATCACAAGCGGCACCGCCACGTCGAGCACAACGACCGACACAACTACGAGTAGCCCAGCCGTTGGTACTTCCATCACTGCCGGAACTGCCACTGCGTCCGTGACGGAAGCAACGGCAACTACAGGCGCGTCCTCCGCAGCTGGCTCTCGCCTGGCCAGCACATCCATTTCAGTGTCAGCCGCTGGAACCTCCCAACCCACTGGGGCAACGAGCGGTGAAACATCCTACACACAGCCCCAGGCTCCCATGACGGTGCCCACAACGTCTTATAAGATGCGCGGCATTCCACCCTATCCCATCAAGACGTTACCCATTCCAAGTCTAGGTGTTCGCGGGGGTGATCGAACGATCATCAATGCCTTTGCCAATCAAGGTATGCGCGGCCTATGGTTCAAGTCCTCCTATTGTTCCTGCTGGGGAAAGAAGGGGCGAAGGAACGCCCTCTCTTCACATGCCTCTCAGGGAAACCCCGAGTGCCAAATCTGCACGGGGTCTGGATACCTCTACGCTGCTCCACAAACCGTCTACCCCACGCTCTTCTCAAAGGTTGTGCAGCAGGTCAGCTATGATGCTGCCGGTCAGAACCCCGC
>JAJYVN010000253.1 GCA_021791995.1 Bacillota bacterium | reverse complement strand
AGGTCGGCCATCCATGGCCGGCGTGGGCACACCAACTTGCCCAGGAGTTGGAGCGTGACAACGCAGCCGGTCGGGAATCCGCCCTTGGCGCGCCGACTGCCGGCAACGCCGGGCGGTACGTTCCGCCTGTGCACGAGCCGTACGTGGAGACGGCGGCCCTCCTGCAGTTCGAGCGGGACCGCCTCGCGGTCCACCGGCTCGATGTCGCCGTCGCGGAGCGTGTGCGGGAAGCGCGCCTCCGCCAGGCGGCCGCGCACGAGCGGGCACGCGTCGGTGTCGGCCGGTCAGAGCCGGTGCCGTTGCGCCGGCTCGGGGTCATGCTCGCCGTCGAGCAGGCGGCGTGGCGGAAGCACCCTGCGCCCCAGCCCGTGGACGTGCTTCCCCTCAGCCGGTGCGCGCGACGGGACCTTGATCCGATGGCTGACAGGGTGGATCGCCTGCTCCGCGTCGCACGAGCGGCGTACGAACCCGAGCATGTCGCGGGCCGGCCAGCGGCTGTGCGCAATGATCGCATCCTCCACTGCGGCGAGGTAGTCGCGATCGACCAACTCCCGCCGATGCAGCGCCGCATCTTCTTGGCCGTGCGACGGGGTAGGAGTATCGAAGATGCCGCGCGAGAGTGCGAAGTGTCCGTGGCTACCGCTGCGGCGCTTCACGAAGCCGCGTCACGGAAAGTTCAACCGTAATCCTCTGGTGCGTGAAGATGACAGCACCGCGTGATGTGCCCAACTGGCTGGAGCGCGGGTCAGATACCATGCGTGTTCTCGCTACCAGTAAAACAAGAGAATCGAGTGGACAGGCCGGGCGGAACGCCAAGCCGGCATAGCCATCCAACGCCGAGGGAGGTGGCGGACGTGCCAGAGGTGCAGGAGAAGCACAAGCCTCCCTACCGGCATCACCCTCGGGCCCGCAGTGTTCAGCCACCTCTCCGCCTCCGCGTCACGTTCGGCAGCGACGCCGCCGCGATGGATGAACTGGTCGAGACCCTGCGGCGACTGCTCCAATCACCCATCGAAGGGGTCAGGTCGTCCAACCACGAATAGGCCCGCAGAGGTGAGGCCGATGCCGGCCGCCATCAGGGCCGCCCTCTATAAGCGCGTTTCCAGCCAAGTCCAGGCGCGTGAAGGCTATTCGCTTGACTTCCAGGAAGAAGTCATGCGCTCGTACTGCACCTTGCACGACCTTGAAGTGGTTGCAGTATATGAGGATGGCGGACGCTCCGGAGCCAACACCCGGCGCGAGGGACTGCAACGCCTCGTTTCCGATGCCAAGCAGCACGACTTTAGGGTAGTGCTCATCTTTCGGGTGGACCGGTTCAGTCGAGAGCCGCTCGACCTCCTTTTCTTGGTTCAGCAACTCGGTCTTCAAGGGATTGCGCTCAAGAGCGTGACCGAGGCAGTGGACGCCAGCGATCCAGCCGGCGAATTAATGCTCACGGTTCTCGGCGCCATTGCAAAGTTTGTCCGGTCGAACATCATTCAAAATGCCATGTTGGGAAAGAGGAAGCGCGCCGAGCGAGGACGGTACACGGGAGGCGGCGTGCCATTCGGTTACACCGTCGGGGAAGGTGGTCGGTATGATCCCGACATCCACCCATGGTCAGACGGGCGGACGGCAGCGGAGACGATTCCGTACATATTCGACTCCTTCCTGAGGCTGAAGGACGGCGAGGGACACGGCCTGCGTCTTTTGGCTCGCCGGCTCAATGACGACTGCGTTCCCGCCCCTCGCGGCGGTCAAGCACAATGGAGCTCGGTCACTCTGCGGCAGATCCTGCGGAACCCCGTATATACGGGAGATTTCGTGTATGCCAAGACGAAGCAGCCTATGCACGGCAATGTCCACGCGCGGCCCCGTGAGGAGTGGATCGTGGCTCCAGGCTCTCATGAGATACTTGTTCCGCGCGCCGTGTGGGATCGGGTCCAAGCGGTCCTCGACGAGAATCGACGTGGCGGGGGCCCGCGAGCCGGTGGTCCAAGTGAGCTCCTAAGTGGATTCCTCCGTTGTTCCCTCTGCGCATCGAGCTTGACCCCCCGTCGGGCCAGCGGAAGTGCCTACCTCTACTATACGTGCGGCAGCCGATTCAACGAGCGCCGGGTCCGGGATGGGCAGGTGTGTGCCTTCCCTTATATCCGTGCGCAGGACCTCGAGCAGCTCGTTTGGCGGTTGGTGACCGCCATCGCCTCCGATGAAGCCACCGTGGAACGGGTCCTTTCTGGGGGCGATGGCCAAGGGCAGCAACAGCTCGCTAGTTTAGAGCGACGGATTGCCGCGCAACGCAAGGAGTTGGAGCGCTGCGACCGCGACGAAGCGCGACTGTTGGACATGGCGCTTCAAGACCTCTTCCAGCCAGACCTCCTCAAGAGCAAAGTCGACCAGGTCCATGACCGTCGGGCGGCCGTGGAACGCGCGTTGCTCCGACTCGAACATGAATGGCAGGACGCGATCCGCCAACGTCCTTACCTCGTAGCAGATCCGGCTCAGGTGCGGACCTATGTGCGGACGCTGGTCGCAGGTGACGAGGTGTCCCTGTCCGATCGGCGTGCCATCCTCGCCGCGCTCGTGGGATATAAGGGGATTGGCGTGAGTCCGGATGGCACGGTTGAAGTGAACCTGCGGCTACCGGCGTCGGTGCTGCGCGCAAAATTGGACGACGATGAAGTTGTCAAACCGTTAGCTGTGACAAGACGCAGTTGGCCACCATGATGCTGGCCGCGAACCGGCACGGCGCGCTTGCGGTCTTCTGCGGCGCGGCGGCGGCCCTGGTGCTGGTCACGGGTGCCAGCGCCCTGCTCGGCGACTCGCTCTACCACCTCCTGCCGCCTGCGACCCTCCGACGCATCGCCGGTGCCGCGTTCATCGTCCTCGGCGGGATCCTGCTGGTCCGGCGCTGAGCGCGGTGTTATACTGAGGGTCGCAGTGCGCCCGTAGCTCAACTGGACAGAGCGTTGGCCTCCGGAGCCAAAGGTTGTGAGTTCGAGCCTCGCCGGGCGCACCAACCACTGCATCGCCCCAAACCGCTAAAGTGTGGGCCCCGGGTCGGCGATCCTCTTCTTGGGAGGGCCGCCGGCTCGTTGTTTTCGTTTCTCGTCGGTCCGCTGGCACTGGCCCTCGGGCTCCCTCTGGCCGTGGCCGCGCTGGATGGCTGGCTCGACTGGCGGCGGGAGCGCCGCCTCGCCGCGGCCGGCCTGCTGCCGATGGACCGTGTCGATCGGCTGGCGTTCATGCGGTGGCTCGCCGATTTCGTCTGCACCCGCGCGGAGCCGCTGACACGCAGGCTGTACGGTGCCCGCGGCCGCGCGAACCATGGCCCGGACGCGGCGCTCTTCCGCGACGACACGCCCGCGATCATTCTGGCCAGACGCTGGCGCGGCGCCGCCGGCGTGCGCGCGGTCCTGCGCGCGGTCCTGGAGGTCCTGGCCACGAAGGCGGTCCACCGCGCCGACGGTGCCATCGGAAGGTTCGTCACGACCAGCCGCGCCACGATGCGGACGGCCACCGCCCTCGCGCGCGCAAACGGCACCGCCCTTCGCGCCCACCGCATCCTCCACGCACACCACGGCCGCCGCACCCATCGCGTCCTCCGCGATCGCCGCACCCATCGCGTCCTCCCGGACTTCGGCGACCTCCGGAGCCTCCGCGACCGCCAGTGCTGCCTCACGGACGCCCGCAACCCGCGCCCAGCCGCGCCCCGCTGAATTCCTACGTCAGCAATCGGCTTTTGACGATGGCATGACCCGGCACTATAATCAGAGCGATTCACTCGGATATGCGCTCGGGAGGCGTTGCGCTCGTGTCCACTGCCAAGTCCGCTCCCAAGACCGAGATCGATCTGCTTGTCGAGGACCTGCAGGCGTCCGTCGAGGGCAAGCCGATCCTGAAGGGCGTCAACCTGCACGTCCGCGGCGGCGAGGTCCACGCGATCATGGGCCCGAACGGCTCTGGCAAGTCCACCCTGGCCAACACGCTCGCCGGCCACCCACGCTACGAGGTGACGGGCGGACGGGTGCTGCTGGGCGGCGAGGACATCCTCGCCCTGGAGCCCGACGAGCGCGCGCAGCGCGGCCTGTTCCTGGCCTTCCAGTACCCCGTCGAGGTGCCGGGCGTGACCGTCGCCAACTTCCTCCGCCAGTCGCTGAAGGCCATCCGCGGCCAGGAGATGCCCTTCGCGGAGTTTCGCAAGAAGCTCCTGGAGAAGATGGCGCTCCTGGAGATGGACCAGTCGATGGCCGCCCGCTACCTCAACGAGGGCTTCTCCGGCGGCGAGAAGAAGCGCAACGAGATTCTGCAGATGTCCATGCTGGAGCCCAAGGTGGCCGTCATGGACGAGACGGACTCGGGCCTGGACATCGACGCGCTGAAGATCGTCAGTGGCGGCGTGAACAAGCTGCGCGGCCCGAACATCGCCGTCGTCGTCATCACGCACTACCAGCGGATCCTCCGCTACATCGAGCCGGACGTCGTCCACGTCATGGTCGACGGCCGCATTGTTCGCTCCGGCGGCAAGGACCTGGCCCTCACCCTCGAGGA
>JAJYVN010000013.1 GCA_021791995.1 Bacillota bacterium | reverse complement strand
CCGGCCGATGCGCGCGCGCCGTACTATCTTGGCAACCTTCTTTACGACAAAGGGCAGTATGGGCGGGCCATGGCATGTTGGGAGGAGGCCCGTCGTCGGAATCCTGCCTTTCCAACGGTGCATCGTAACCTCGCCCTCGGATACTTCAATAAGCGCAGTCAGGTGCAGGAGGCACGCGCCGCACTCGAGCAGGCCTTCCGCCTCGACCCAAGCGATGCGCGGGTGCTCTATGAGCTGGACCAACTCCGGAAGCGCACTGCGGTCCCCATCGAGAGCCGCTATGAACTGCTGCGCGCCCATAGGGAACGTGTGCAGGAGCGGGACGACCTCTGCCTGGAGTATGTCAGCCTGCTGAACTGTTTCGGTTGGTACGAGCAGGCGCTTGAGATCCTGGTGACGCGCCGCTTTCATCCCTGGGAGGGTGGCGAGGGCCGAGTCAGCGCGCAATACGTCTTTGCGCGAATCCAACTCGCCCGGTTGGAGCTTGCGCGGGGGCGCCCAGAGAGGGCGCTTCAGCATCTGCACCAGGCGCGAGAGTATCCGGGCAATCTGGGGGAGGGCAAACTGTATGGCACCCCAGAGAACCACATCGACTACTACCAGGGTCTCGCCCACATCGCACTCGGAGCGATCGTCGAGGGCCGCTCGTGTCTCGAGCGAGCTTCACAGGGGCCGGTCGAGCCCGCCCCCGCCATCTTCTACAACGATGCACCGGCGGATATGATCTTCTACCAGGGGCGGGCCCTGGACCAGCTCGGTCGGCACGAGGAGGCGCGTGGCCGTTTCCATCGACTCTGTGATTATGGGGAAGACCATCTGGCCGACGAACCGCGCATCGACTACTTTGCCGTGTCGTTGCCCCACTTCTTACTCTTCGAGGACGACCTGCGTCGACGAAGTGAGGTGGAGTGCCGGTACCTGATCGGACTCGGGTGTCTCGGGCTTGGGCAGAGGGAGCGAGCGGCAGTGGAATTCGCGAAGGCCAGATCGCTTGATCCCAGCCATCAGGGGGTCCTGGGCCACCAGTCACTGATCGAGGACCATGCCCCCTGATGCGCTGGATCAGCTGTGCTGGGCGAGCGTCGTCTGGATCGTGAGGAGTTCATCGGTCATCCATTGCTGGTAGCTCAATCCCGGTGGCTCTAAGGCGGTGATCTGCACCACCGGTACCCCGTTCTTTGCAGCCAGTTGCTCCAGTTGTGCGCCGAGCGGGCTCTGCAGTTGCGCGTCATCGATCAGCAGCCGCACGCTCTTGGAATTCAACAGGGCATCTTCCTGGGAGATCGCGGAGGAGCTTGGAACTTGTCCTGCACCCAGCGCCGCGGCAAACGCGGCGGGCGTCTGAATCTCCATACCGAGCGCCGCGGCCATATCGTTGAAGGCCGGGTCGACCGTGGCGATGGGTAGTCCACCATCCGACGCCTTCATCTGAGCAACGAGTTGCTGCAGTGGTTTCATGGACTTCTCGAACTTCGCCAAGTTGGCAGAGAAGTAGGCGCTCTGCGAGGGTACAATGCGTTGCAGAGCCTGCGTGATCGCCTGAGCGACCGTTGGGATCACCGACAAGTCATACCAGAGGTCGGGGTTCGCTGTACTTTTTTGTCCGGTCAAGGAAGCCACGTCCAGCACCGTACGCGTGGCGGCGGGCGCTACGTCAAGCATGGAATTCACAAACGAATCACCGAGACCATTCTCCACCACCAGTACAGCATCGGCCATCGCGCTGCGATCAGGTGTGCTGAGAGTGTCACTCGCGGACAGGTCATTCGGATTCACAACGAGAGAGGTCACCGAGACGTCGGCGCCACCCAATTGCTCAAGGAGATTGCCATAGACGTTTTCCACGCCCACGACTGGTATGGGGAGTGCGGTGGAGGCGGGTGGAGAAACGGCCGACGGGCGCGGTGTTGCCGCCCGACCGCAGGAGGACACGACGGGCGCCGCCATCAAGAGCCAGACCATTACCAAGGCCCATTTGTTGGACAGCGCGCTCACCCCCACGCCGCTATTGTCGCGCAACCCAGGGGTCTGCACCAGCCAGGATTCATCCACCCGCCGTGATAAAGTGGGAGCGGGGGGGACGGGGATTGGCAGAACTCTCACGTGCAGGGCTCTTGACGCTTCTGAATCAGGTCGCTTCCGGAGCACTTTCACCGCAAAAGGCGTTGGGCGAACTGGCGGACTGGCCTTTCGCACTGGTTACTGGTCCCGAGGCGACACTGGCGCGTGTGGACACCCTGCGCCTTTCGCGTACGGGAGTCCCAGAGGTGGTGCTGGCCGAGGGCAAGGAACCGGACGAGTTGTTGCCGATCGTGGAACGGCTGTACCAGGCACACAGTCGCGTCTTGGTCACGCGAGCTACGGCGGCGACAGCGGACGCGCTCGGTACCTTGCGCCTTCCGTTCCGGTATAACCGGCGGGCCTTGTGTGTCGTGATCGGCGCCCCGGTGCCCGAGGTCGTCGGCCAGATCCTAGTCGTAGGGGCAGGCACCTCCGACCGCAACGTGGTGGAGGAGGTCATTGAGACGGCACGGTTTTGCGGAAGCCGCGCCGATCTGGTGCTGGATGTGGGGGTGGCGGGCTTGCATCGCGTGCTGGCCGTTCTGCCGGACATCGCGCGAGCACGCGTCGTTGTGGTGGCCGCGGGGATGGAGGGAACCCTGCCCGGTGTCATTGCCGGCCTGACCCAAAAGCCGGTGATTGGAGTACCGGTGAGTCGGGGATACGGGGTCGGCAAGGGTGGTCGGACCGCACTTCACACGATGTTGGCCACTTGCTCCCCTGGCCTGGCGGTTGTCAATGTGGACAACGGCTTCGGTGCAGGCGTCCTGGCACACCGGATCAACACGCTCCCGGACACACGGTTGGATGCCTCGGAAAGCGGTGCCTCGTAATGCGGATCGGTCACTGGGACGCGCAGTTTGGGATCAGCGGCGACATGGCGCTCGGTTCCCTCCTTGACGCGGGGGCAAACCTGGTCGCGGTCAATCAAAGTTTGGAACGCCTCGGCATCCCCGGCCTCCGTGCCACTATTCGTTCCACGGCTCGCAGCGCTATTCAATGCACTGCCGTCCAGATCGAATGGCAACACACGGAAACGGCGCATCTGCACCGCTCATACGCCGAGATCGAGCGCATCCTCTCGTCTGCCCCACTCGCCGCGCCAGTGCGCGAACGAGCGATGCGCGTCTTCGCCCAATTAGCGGCGGCCGAGGGGAAGATTCACGGATGCCCACCAGAGGACGTTTGCTTCCACGAACTGGGTGGTGAGGACACCATTGCCGATGTGGTGGGGAGCTGCGCCGCTCTAGAGGATTTGGGCATTGAGCGCCTCACGGTTTCCTCACTTCCCGCGGGCGGAGGCGTCATGCAAGCCGCCCATGGACAAATGCCCGTACCGGTTCCAGCGGTAGCCGTCCTTTTACGCGGCTGGCTGGTACACCCGGGACCGGTCGCTGCCGAGTTGGTTACCCCAACCGGGGCCGCCTTGGTGGCCGCTTTGGCGGATCCCCATGGGCAGGGGGTCTGGCCAGAGATGGTAGTGGGGGGCAGCGGTTGGGGTGCCGGTACCCGCGACTACCGGGACCATCCCAATGCCACCCGGTTTGTCTGGGGGGTTTCTCCAGCCGCAGCCGCCGAGGTGCTGCACGAAGAACTGGTCGAAATCGAAACCAACATCGATGATCAGAGCCCGGAGCAAATCGGCTATCTCTTTGACGTTCTGGGAGCCAAGGGCGCGCTCGACGTCACGGTGGCTCCGGCCTGGATGAAGAAGCAACGTCCCGGTGTCCGGCTCTGGGTTCTGGCTCGGCCCGAGGACGCACCGGGTATCACGGAATGCCTCTTCCGTGAATCAAGCAGTATCGGCCTGCGACGGCGGTCCGTGGAACGTCTCAGCTTGCCGCGGTCCATTGTGGTTGTCGATACACCGTATGGTCCGGTACGCGTGAAGGTGGCGCGGCTCGGGAACGAGGTGGTCAACGCTGCCCCGGAATACGAGGATTGTCGGGTTCGCGCGGAGGAGCGCGGTGTTGCGCTTAAGCTTGTTTGGGCGGCGGCGCTGGCGGGTGTATCGGCACCGACGGAAGGACCTCGTTAAGGCTTCCCGACCGGAAGCCGGCGAGGTCAAGGCAGACGTAGGCATACCCAATCTTCCGGAGTGCGGCCACAACCGAAGCCGACAGATGGAGCACTGCCGTCATGTCTTCCGGAGGCACCTCGATCCGCGCCACGCTTCCGTGATGTCGAACCCGCAATGTGGTGAATCCTTGGGTTCGGAGCCATGCCTCCGCTTGTTCGACCATGGCGAGTTTCTCGATGGTAATGACCTCCCCGTAGGGGAAGCGGGACGCAAGACACGGACTGGCTGGCCGGTCCCACACCGCTAGCCCCAGTTGTCGCGCCAGTTCACGAATGGCAGGCTTGTCGAGGCCCGCCTCGCGTAGCGGTGAACGCACGTTCCATCCCTCAGCCGCCGCCATGCCCGGGCGGAAATCCGCCAGGTCGCCGACGTGGGTGCCGTCCAGCACCACATGCAAGTCGAGTTGACGAGCCAACGCGTCGAATTGTTCGTAGAGTTCGAGCTTGCAATGGAAACAGCGCGTCGGGAGGTTCACGCTGTATCGGGGATCGGTCGTTTCCCGTGTGGGTACAGTGCGGTGCTCCACACCGAGCGTTGCGCACAGTTCCGCCGCTGCCGCTTGGTCTGCGGTGGCATAGGCGGGGGATATTGCGGTTGCTGCAACGACACGGGGAACCACCTCCTTTGCCAGCGCAAGCACCAAGGCGGAGTCCACCCCGCCCGAGAGGGCCACCAGAACGGACGGCAGCGGGCGAAGCACCGCTGCGAGTCGCTCCCGGTCCTCGGCACAATCCACGGAAGTCCCTCCCCTCCGTCGGCAGGAACGGTATTTCCACAAGCAGAACAGCGATCCTGTGCGCAGAGGACGGGGAGGCGAATGGAATGGATGAGGCAGCCGGACGATTGCAGCAGTATTTGGAAGCACGGAGAGAAACGTTTATACGGGAGTTGCTCGAATGGCTGGCCATTCCCAGCGTCAGCGTGCTCCCGGAACACCGCAGTGACTGCAATCGCGCCGCGGAGTGGATCGCCCGTCGCATGCGGGCTGCAGGGATGCAGGCCGAACTTGTCCCGTCCGGGCTTCCGGGGGCGCATCCACTGGTTTTGGGTCGGTACGACGCCTCGCCCGGACGGCCAACCGTGCTCTTTTACGGCCACTATGACGTGCAGCCACCCGATCCACTTGCAGAGTGGCGAACTCCGCCGTTTCATCCGTCGATTGTCGGGCAGGATGTGGTGGCGCGCGGGGCATCCGACAACAAGGGCCAAATCTGGGCGCTGATCTGTGCAGCGCGGGCGATGATCGCGGTCGATGGCCGTCTCCCCGTCAACCTGCGCGTGCTGGTCGAGGGGGAGGAGGAGTCCGGCGGGCGCTCGGTCGCCTGGATGGTGCAGCGCTACCCGGAGCGGCTTCGCGCCAACACAGTCTGGATGGCGGACGGACCGCTGTTCTCCCGCCAGATCCCTGCGCTCTATACGGGGACACGGGGCATGGTCTATGCGGAGATCGCGGTACGCGGCGCCCGTACCGACCTGCATTCAGGCATGTACGGGGGCGTTGCGCCGAATCCCCTGGTGGCCCTGGCACACATCCTCTCCCGGCTCCGGCCGTGGATCGGCCAAGTTGACCTCCCCGGGTTCTACGACGCGGTGCGTGCGCCATCAGACGAGGAGGCCGCGCAGTGGAAGTCCCTTCCCTTCGACGAAGCGGCGTTCCAAGAGGAGATGGGGGTCTCCGCGATGCCCGGAGAGCCAGGCTTCTCCGCGCTGGAACGCGTCTGGGCCAGGCCCACGTTCGAGGTACACGGAATCCGCGGCGGATTCACAGGTGATGGTGCCAAGACCGTGATCCCTGCCATTGCCAGCGCCAAGGTCAGCATGCGTCTCGTACCCGATCAGGACCCGCGTCAAGTGGCCGAGTCTCTGCGGTCCAGGGTCTTGGCTCTTTGTCCCACCGGCGTCTCCGCAGAGGTTTCGATCCTTCAGGCGGACCCACCGGTGCAACTGCCGATCCACCATCCGATGCTCCGTGCAGGAGCGGAGGCGCTGGAGGAGGCGTTCGGACGCGAACCGGCTTTGGCCCGAATGGGGAGGACCCTCCCGGCCCTTGTTGCGATCTCCCAAGGGTTGGGCATCCCGGTCGTCATGACCGGATTTGGTCTCCCCGACGACCGACTCCATGCACCCAATGAAAAATTTCACTTGCCGAACTTCCAACGGGGCATCCTGGCGACAATGGCGTTCCTCCGCCGGATCGGCGCCACAGGCCAGTGAAGAATCCGCCGCCGAATGGCGGCGGACCCTCGCTCAAGCGACCGTCGTGCCGCACCATCGGTGGTCCCGCAAGGGCCTTGGACGCTCACTGGCTCCTCAGAGCTTGGCCGCCCAACGCGCCGCACGTTGCAAGATCTGCTGCACCTCCGGTGCCTCGAGCGTCTCGCGGTTGTGTCCAAGGGAGTGGTAAACCACCCGACCGTTGCCTTCGGATCGGACCCAAAGCACGGGGACGGATCGCCCCTCATGGCTATGGGTCTCCGAAAGCAGTTGTACCCGCTCAGGCATCCAGTCGAGAAGGTAAAGTTCATCGTGCACGGTAAAGCGTGGCATTCCGGCGGTGATGGGATGGTCTGGATCCACATGCGTGACCGCAATGTCCAATTGCGGTGGGTGGCTGACAAAACGACCGCCGAGCATCGCGCGATACTCCGGCACGTTCTTGAAGGTATCAGCGGCATTGTGAATGCCCAAAAGTCCACCTCCGGAACGCACAAATCGCTCGAGGCCGGCCCACTGGTCGGGGGTGAGGTTGCGGCCAGTGGTGTAGTTGACGAGGAGGTCGTAGTGCCGAAGCCCGTCGGTCGCAAGGATCTCCAGGTCTTCACTGAGAAACAGATCGAAGCCGGCGGGCGCAATGGCGGCACGGATGGCGGGGCCGTTGATCCAAAACGGATGGAAGCCGGTGGTCAGGCCTCCGAGAACCAGGGCACGTGCCATGAACATCCCCTCCAGCCGAATCCTTCGAGAGAGACCACCCGCACTCCTGGGGACGGTGCACAGCGTTTGGCAAACGCTGCGCGCGTTGCTACAGTGCGGTTGTGATCGTTGACGGGCAAGAGGCAGTGGATGACCGGTCTCGTTCTGGCGATTGTCGCTGTGGCCGTCGTGGTCTGGATTGTAGCCCGCCAGGTGCTGCGCGGCGTCTACGCTGGCGCTCGATGCTCGTGGTGCCGGTGCTCCTCGGCTACTTCGCGTGAAAGAACTTCCCGCACGGAGCGCTCCCCGGCCGTCAGGCGCTCGAATTGGTCTTGGAGTTGATTCTCGCTTTGGTGTGCGGAGGATGGCAGGGGATGCGGGTGCAGGTCTTCTCCCGCGGCGCTCAGTGGTTTATCCGCGGTGGCTGGCCCTATCTCCTCGGTTGGGCCGCGTTTCTGGTGGGGGATACCGTATTGCACCTAGTGCTGAACGGCCGAGATTTCCTCAGCGAAGGTGCGACGGGGGCGCTCTGGATCTCGCTGGTCGGTGCGGCAGTCGTGTGGTGTGTCCGCATGGCGCTCATCGCGATGCGACACCCAGAAACAACCTGGGGGCTCCGGATGGACTAAGGCGGCGTGGCAAATCCCCAGTGACCGCACGCGGACCGGTTGCAATCCTGGAGCAACCGTGATATAGTGCAAAAGCATGAAGGTGCGATCGGTAATCCGATGTGCGGAATGGAGAGTGGGACCTATGGCCCACTCTTTTCGCTGAATGGACCACCACGCGTCAGGGGGCTACGCATGGCGCATCCGGTGATGTCGCGCACCGAGGTTTGCACCTTGGTGTGGGACCTGGCCGAACCACTCGCGGAGCACATGGGTCTTTTGTTAGTGGACGTGACCTATACGGGACATACCCTACGTGTCACTCTGGATCGGGCGGGTGGCGGAGTTCGGCTGCAGGAGGTGGAGGCGTTCCATCGTGCCCTGGAGCCATCCCTCGACAACCTAGACCCGATTCCCGCCAGCTATACCCTGGAGGTCTCCTCTCCGGGAGCGGAACGCCCGTTGCGGACCGAGCGGGACTATCGGATCTTCGCCGGGCGATCGGTACGGATCCAGATGACTGAAGTGGTCGAGGGACGCCGGGTCTGGGAAGGGCAACTCGTTGGTTTGGTGGACGGTGTGGTTTGGCTGGTCGCAGAGGGCGGGACGGTAGGGGTGGCCCTCAAGGACATCAGCTCGACCCGTCTGAACTGAGATCTGGAGCTTTGGGGAAGGGGGATTGCGCGATGCCGGGCGACAACCTAGACCTGTTGGGCGCTATTGCAGAACTAGAACGAGAGCGCGGAATCGATCGGGAAACGCTGCTCACGGCAGTGGAAGCAGCCCTTGTCTCCGCCTACAAGCGCAATTACAACACCAGCGAAAACGTCACGGCGCGGATTGACAGGGTCAACGGCCAGGTTGAGATGTTCGTCATCAAACGTGTGGTGGATCATCTGGTCGATCCGACGCAGGAGATCGCCTATGAGGATGCGTCCCGCATCGATCCCGCCTATCAAGCGGGAGACTCGATCGAATTCCCGGTCGTGTTAGCCGACTTTGGTCGCATCGCGGCACAGACGGCGAAGCAGGTGGTCGTGCAGCGTATCCGCGAAGCTGAGCGTGGCATGATTTATGACGAGTACTCGCAGCGTGAAGGGGAAATTGTAAGCGGCATCGTGGTGCGCGCACAAAACCGAAATGTGTATGTGGACCTCGGCCGCGCCGAAGGCATCCTGCCCCTACCGGAACAGATGCCTGGGGAGAATTACGCACCTGGACAGCGCTTTAAGTATTATCTGGTGGAAGTGCGTCGCACCCCGAAGGGTCCACAACTCATCCTTTCGCGTACCCACCCAGGACTCCTCCGACGGCTTCTGGAGTTGGAGGTACCCGAGATCCACGACGGGATTGTGGAGATCAAGGCCATCGCGCGCGAAGGTGGCACACGGAGTAAGGTTGCGGTCTTTTCCCGGGATGAGAACGTCGATCCGCTTGGGGCCTGCGTTGGGCACCGTGGCATGCGCGTGCAGCAGGTCAGCAATGAACTACGAGGCGAGAAGATCGACATCGTGCGGTGGTATCCCGGTCCAGCACAGTTTGTGGCCGAGGCGCTGTGTCCCTCGAAGCCTACCCATGTGCTGCTGCGCCCCGACGCGAAGGCTGCCAGGGTTGTCGTGGAGGATGCGCAGCTTTCCCTCGCGATCGGACGCGGTGGCCAGAACGCCCGTCTGGCGGCAAAATTGACCGGTTGGCATGTGGACATTCGCAATGCGTCGCAACTAACCGACGAGGAGCGCTCGGAACTCAGCAGCGTGCCGCCGCTGGGCAGCATGTCAGCACCGTGGCGCATCACCGATGGTGACAGTGGCGATGGCGTTGAGGCGCCCTGGGCACTCACCGGATGGGAGAGCGATGGGGCCGAAAGCCGCTCCGCAGCGCATGAGGAACAAGAGCGCTCAGAACGCTCCGCGCCAATTCCAGCACCATGGGCACTTGAGGAAGGCTTAGATTCTGGTCCAGGACAGCGCCGAGTGCAGCCAGAACGGGAACACCCAGGCAAACCGGCGGCAACTCCTCGCCGAACACCAAGGGCTGGCAAAAGCTTGGCGGAGGCCCTGGCGGAGGCAGGGGTGCGTGCGGAACGCGACAATGCCAGTCCAGCCGAGTGACCTGGCGCGGGCGGAAGGAAGGGGGTGAGGTTCATGTCTAAGACGCGTGTGGTGCCAGAGCGGACGTGCGTTGGCTGCGGCGCGGTGCAGGGGAAACGCGAACTCTTGCGTCTAGTGCGCAGTGCGGATGGCACGGTGAGCCTCGATCCCTCTGGCAAGAAGAACGGACGTGGCGCGTATGTTCACCACGATCCGGTCTGTTTCCAACGAGCGGTGAAGGGCCGCCTCGCTGGCTGCCTGCGCGTGACGCTATCGGCAGACGATATCCAAGCGCTGACGCAGGCCTTCGAAGCAGCCATCGCCCTTCCCGTGCGCCGCGGACCGATGGTGCATCGCGCACCTGAGCCGCTACCGCACGAACTGATCGCTCGCGGGAAGCGTGGCGTCGCGCGAGCGGCACCACGCCGCCCGCGGGAGCGGGGGACCGCGGCACCATGATCTTGGTGGCGGGGACCGTCCAGGACGATGAGAGACAGGGGGGGACCGAGACGGAGGATGGTGCTGCGCCTCGGCGAGGATTGGAATCGGATGCAGTCGTTGGGAAGACGACCGGAGCAACAGGGCAGCCGTCTTCGGACACGAACGGGGGCACGTCCCGTAGGGGACTGAACCAGGCCGGGCGCGCCGCCACCGGAACGGATCGGAGTGCAGGACAACGGATGACTCCGCCGCGGTGGTTAGCGATATTGGGCTTGGCACAACGGGCCCACGCCGTTGCGTCTGGGCGACGTGCAGCGACCGCAGCGGTGCGGAACGGAGACGCAAAGCTGGTACTGCTCGCGCAGGATGTCTCGGCCCCAGCGGCGGATCAACTAAGCGATCTCTGCCGTACCAAGGGTGTGATATGTGTCCGCCTTGCCAACAAAGATGAGTTGGGAGCAGCCCTGGGACGGGCCCCGCGAGCGGTGCTGGCAGTTACCGATGCCGGATTGGCACACGCAATGTCGGTCTCGCTGCCTCGGGCGGCGCGACGCGACTCGGCAGAGGGCACTACGTATCAGAATGGCCGGGATACACGCCACGATCGGAACGTCGGCCCGAGTGAGTGGCGCGGTGGAAGACCAGAACGAGGAAACGGGCGACGGGATGCTGCGGGGGTGAGACCGTTTGTCGAAGGCAATAAGGGTCTACGAACTGGCGCGCGAATTGAATCGAAACAGCAAGGACGTGCTGCGCCTACTCGCCGACCGAATGAATATCGAAATGAGCAATCACATGGCCGTCCTCAACGACCAAGTCGTGGCGCGGCTTCGGCAGCTCGTAGCGGAGGAGGACTCCGCGGTTTCGACCAAGGGGCACGCGAGCGAGCCCGCGGCACCACCACGTTCCGAAGCACCGGCGACGGACACCGCCCGTCTATCAACACCCGCCCCTCGGCCGGGAGACCAGCGTCGGGCACAAGCGGCACTGGGCGATCACAATCGCCCTACCAAGAGCGTCCCACCGCGGAGCGGCGGAGTCCGGTTTCAGCCGGCGCCGGGGCTTCTGCCGTTGGTAATGCCCCACACTCCGCCCCCCCGACCGCGGCGGCGGCTGGATCCCCAACCTCCGACTCCGCCGACACCAAGCGCACCAACCGCGGTTCCGGAACCGGAGGCACCATTCGAGGCAGTGGTGGCAATCGAACAACCGGTGGTAATCGAACGACCGGTACCGGAATCTCCACCAATATCACAGGCGAGCCCCGTCGTGGAGATAGAGGAGGCACCGCCAACGCCACCCGCACCATCGAATCCAGTGGAGGCGCCAAGACAGCAACCGGCCCCAGCGGCCGCCGTGCCGCGCGAGACACCGATACAGCGTCCAGCGCATCCACCGAAGGTGCCGGTGAAGACAACAACGTCTAAGGGGAAGGCTACCGAATTCGTTCCCAAGGTACTTCCGTCCGGTCTGTCGGTCCGACGGGTTGATCCGGCAGAGCGCGAACCTGTTGTTCGCCCGGAGGGTCTTCTTCCGGTAAGACGTCTATCGGCCACCGAGGTCAAGGAGATGCAGGGTGAGCCACGGCGCCCAGCGATGCCTGCGGCTGCGTTCACCCCGGTAGAAGGCGATGCGGTACGGCGCACCCGAAAGGGTGGAACCTTCCGACCCACGGAAGGCGTTCCAGGCCCCAAACACGGGCGCCGGTTAGCGACTCGGACGCGCGGTGCCGATGAAGGCGAGTGGGGGACGGGCAGCCGATCCAGTCGACGACGGCGGCGTGGAAGTCGGTCGCAGCCGGAAGTCGAACAGGCAATGCCGGAGCGCATCGCGTTGCAGGGGCCGATCGTGCTGTCAGATCTGGCCGCCATGCTGCAGGTGGCTCCGACAGAGATTATTAAGCGCCTGTTGGTACGCGGCGTGATTGCAGCGATGAACCAGCAGTTGACGATCGAGCAGGCACGGGATGTCGCGGATGAATTGGGAGTGGAGGTCGAGTCTGCCACCACCAGCAAGGGGCGGACGGTGGACCGGGGAACCGTCGGAGCCCTGTTGGCGGACGACGATCCCAGACAGCTCGCCATGCGACCACCCGTTGTCGCGGTGCTCGGCCACGTGGACCATGGGAAGACCACTCTGCTCGACGCGATTCGCAAGGCGCGCGTCGCCCAGGGAGAGGCCGGTGGCATAACGCAGCGCATCGGTGCCTATACCGTTTCCCACAACGACCGGACATTGGTTTTTCTGGATACACCAGGCCATGAGGCATTCGCCGCCATGCGCATGCGCGGTGCACAGGTGACTGATGTCGCGGTGTTGGTGGTTGCCGCAGACGACGGCGTCATGCCGCAGACGCTGGAAGCATTGAGCCATGCGCGCGCAGCGGGTGTGCCAATCGTGGTGGCCCTCAACAAGATCGATAAACCCAACGCCAATCCGGACCATGTCCTGCAGCAGTTGGCCGAGCATGGTCTCGTCGCGGAGGCGTGGGGTGGAGATACCATCGTGGTTCCAATCTCCGCACTGAAGGGCGAGGGCATCGACGCACTTCTGGAGATGCTGCTCCTGGTTGCCGATATTCAGGAGCTCAAGGCGGATCCAAGCCGCCAAGCGGTCGGCACGGTGATTGAGGCACAGATTGATCGGGGCCGAGGGCCCATTGCCACAGTCCTCGTACAATCCGGAACCCTTCGGATCGGTGACACCTTTGTAGCGGGACGCGTTTTGGGACGGGTCCGTGCCATGTTCGACGACCAGGGCCAGACGGTTCGGGATGCGGGCCCGTCCGTCCCGGTCGAAGTGTTGGGATTCGATGCCCTGCCAACGGCCGGGGATCCGTTCCAGGCACTGGATGATCGGACCGCGCGCGCGCTCGCCGACAGTCGGCAGGAAGCGGAACGCCGCGATGCGTCGCAGGCGGAGAGGGCAGTCCTGCTCGAGGGAGACGGCGACCTTCCGCTCGATTTCCGGGTCATCGTCAAGGCGGATACACAGGGATCTTTGGAGGCCGTCCGCGCTGCTGTCGAGAAGCAGCATAACGACGAAGTCGTCACGCTGGTGCTGCACGCGGGCGTGGGCCCCATCAACGAATCGGACGTTATGCTCGCAGCCGCCATGCAGGCCACGGTGATCGGGTTTAATGTGCGACCTGACGCTGGTGCAGAGCGCGAGGCGACAAGGGCTGGCGTTGCGGTGAAGACCTACCGCGTGATCTATGAACTGCTCGATGACGTTGTGGCCTCTCTCACGGGTCGGCTCAAGCCCAAGGTGGAAGTGGTCATGCTCGGGCATGCTGAAGTCCGTCGGCCGATTCGTGTGCCGAACGCGGGAGTGATCGCGGGGAGCTACGTTATCGATGGAATGATGCGCCGCGGTGCCCAAGCACGGCTCGTCCGCGACGGAGTAATTGTGTATGAGGGAAGACTGGAGTCGCTACGCCGCTTCAAGGACGATGTACGCGAGGTCGCGGCGGGGTATGAGTGTGGCATTGGCTTGAGCGCGTTTAGCGATGTGAAAGAGAACGACATCATCGAGTGCATGGAGTCGCGCGAGGTGGCACGTTCGGCCGGATGACCGTCCACACGGTGAAAGCCGTGGGACTTCGTCACGGGGTGAGCCGTTAGCACTAAGATTCTTGTGTTCGGCAGTGAGCGATGGCCAGATGTGGGGTTCCAGGGCGACCGTTGTCGGTTGGCCGTATCGCACAAGGGGTGCGCCTTCCCACAGACGGGAGAAGTGTCGTGCGGAGGCTGTCTGCCTGTGGCGAGGATGGTAGGATCACTTAGATACGGCGGGAGGGACACCACAAGGAAGCTGCCACCCCGCGACTTTCACCGCGGGGACGACGTTACGGAGGTGAACCGGATATGCGGGGAGGCGCACCCCGTGCCGCACGTGTCGCGGAGGAGATCCGTTCCCATGCGGCCATGATCCTGCGAGAGCTGAAGGATCCCCGCATCGGCTTTGTTTCGGTTGTGTCGGCCGAGCTGTCGACCGATCTCCGGTACGTGAAGCTCTTCGTGAGTGTGTATGGGCCCGAGGCGGAGCGAAAGGCCACCATGACGGCGCTGAAACGCGCTACAGGGTATGTCCGTACCGCGTTAGGCCAACGGGTCCGCCTGTACCATACACCCGAGGTACGCTTCGTGGAGGACAGATCGATGGCATTTGGGGAGCACATCAACCGCCTGCTGCGCGACGTGCACCCGGAGCAGGATGGCGGCGAGTCGGAGGGACAGCGTGGCGAAGACGAAGAATAACGCGCGCTGGGAAGACATCGTTGCCGCTGTGGCCGGTTCCCAGCGGGTTCTTTTGGTTTGGCACATTCGGCCAGACGGGGACAGTGTAGCCAGCGCGATGGCGGTAGCGAGGGCTCTGCGCAAGATGGGTAAGCAGGCATTGGTGGTCTGCCCCGACACAGTGCCGGAGAATCTGTTGTTTATTGCACCACCGAGTGAGTGGGCGCGGCCGGAAGAGGTGGTCGGCAACTTTGATCACGCGGTCTTTCTTGACTGTGCCGGGTTGGACCGGATCGGTCCCGCCCAGTCACTGGTGGAGAACGTCGGGCGCATCGTGAACATTGACCACCATGAGAGCAATCAACGCTTCGGCGATTTGAACTACGTTGATCCTGGCGCTGCGGCGTGCGTGGAACTTGCCCACCGCCTCATACGGGATTTGGGTTTAGAGATTGACCCACAAATGGCCACCGCTCTGTATACGGGGCTGACGACGGACACCGGATCGTTTCGGTTTGAGAACACTCGGGCAGAAACGCTGCGCTTTGCAGCGGACCTGGTTGCCGGTGGCGCCAACCCCGCCCTGATCGGCCGGCAGATCTGGGACAACCGAACCCCTGGGACACTGCGCCTGTTGCATGCTGCTCTCGGAACGGTGGGTATCGATCCAAGCGGCAGGCTTGCCTGGATTGAGGTCACAGCGGCCATGATTGCCGAATCCGCCGCGTTGCCGGAGGATGCCGAAGGCCTCGTGGAGTACCCGCGGTCGCTCCGCGGGGTGGACATCGCGGTGCTCTTCGCGGTGCAGGAACCCGGTGCGGTGCGATGCAGCTTGCGCGGCACCAGCAAGGTGGATGTGAGCCTCCTGGCTGCGCAGTTCGGCGGTGGTGGCCATCCGCGGGCAGCGGGCTGCACCATTCACGACGACTGGCCCCGCGCGCGGGAATTGGTCCTGGACTCCGCCCGCAAGGCGCTGGAGGCGCTGCCTGCGGAAGGGGACGCGGCTCGGTGACTGGAGTGCTCGGCTTGCTCAAGCCGCCCGGACCGACGTCACTCGACATGGTCGCGATGGTTCGGTCTGTCACGGGCCAGCGTCGGGTGGGTCACGCGGGAACCCTCGATCCGGAAGCAGCCGGCGTCTTGCCGATCTGCGTGGGGACGGCCACTCGACTGGCGGACTATCTGCATATTCCTTCCAAAACGTATGTTTTTCAGTTGGTGCTCGGCCTCTGCACCGACACGGACGACCTGACGGGCAAGGTGCTTGCGGAGACCAACGCTGGCACCCTCTCGGCCTCTGACCTAACGGGCGTTCTGCCACGTTTCACGGGATGGATTGAGCAGTCTGTGCCCCGATTCTCTGCGCGGAAACACCATGGAGACCGGCTGTTTCGCTATGCTCGGCGTCAGGAGGTCGTCCCGCTGCCCGTCGCGCGCGTGTGCGTCGAATCTTGGGAACTGATCGCTTGGCGGTGCGCCGGTCGGCGCAGTCTTGCACTCTGCCGCGTTCGGTGTATGAGCGGAACATACATCCGCTCCCTCTGCCGTGATATCGGCCTTGCGCTTGGCGTGGGGGCCGTCATGGGGCCACTCGTTCGCGTGATGGCGGGAGGGATTACGGCCTCCACCTGCCTGACTCCACGCGAGCTGGAGGAGGCGGTTTCCGCCGGAGCACTGTCCCACGTGTTACTCTCTCCATCAGAGGCGCTGCGCTTCCTGCCTGCGGTGGTTCTCGATCCGGCAGAGGTCGCTCACCTGCAGCACGGCATCTGTCCCGGACCTCGGCGCGCGGCACGGGATGACATGGCCGGAGCTGTTCGATTATTGGGCACCGACCACTCGCTGTTGGGGATCGCCGAGCGAAGCGTGGACGGGGCGGTTGCCACCTTACAGTTGCGGAAGGTTCTTATGGTACCGCAAAAAACTGGTTAGAAGGGCGGACGGCGGTGCAGCTGTATCGATCCCTCGAGGAGATGTCTGCGGATCTCGGCCCCGGCGCGTACGCCGCCATCGGTGCATTTGACGGATTGCATCGTGGTCATCAAGCGGTTGTGCGAACTATGCTCCATGCAGCGCGCGCCATGCGGGCACCGAGTGCTGTAATCACCTTTCGTCCCCATCCCATGACGGTTTTACGTCCGGACAACCCCCCTCTCGCTTTGACCACAAGCGACCAACGGATACGTCTGCTCCGTGCGGAAGGAGTTGACGCGTTGGTGGAACTCCCTTTCACTTCGTCCCTTGCGGCTGTCTCCGCACAATCCTTCGTCGTGGATGCGCTCTGTGGTCAAGGACATATACGCCACGCGTTTGTGGGCGCCGACTTCAGCTTCGGTGCGGGTGGTACCGGTACACCCGATATGCTTGTGCAGTGGGGAAAGGAAGCCGACCTGGACGTTATGGTTGTGCCTCTGTTGCACCTCAATCACCAACCTGTGTCGTCCACCCGTATTCGCCAGGCCCTCCGCGAGGGACGCGTCAGCATGGTGCGGAGGATGCTCGGCCGCCCGTACAGCCTGGAGGGCACGGTGGTGCATGGTGACCTCCGTGGGCGGGAACTCGGTTTCCCCACCGCCAACATCATCCCTGCCGAGCACGTGGCACTGCCATTGGATGGCGTCTATGCGGTGATGGCTAGGATCAAGACGGAGCGCGACCGGTTCGGCCGCGCGCTGCCGGGGGTCGCGAATCTCGGTATGCGTCCGACCTTCTCTGGCGAACTGCGGCGTCTGGAAACGCACATCTTCGAGTTCGAGGATGAGCTGTATGGGGAGTCGATGGAGGTCTCCTTCATGCGACGCATTCGTTCCGAGCGGCGCTTCCCCAACGCGGAGGCACTGCGCGCGCAAATTGCCCATGATGTGCGCCGAGCAAGGCGTCTCCTTGGCCAATACTAATCCGATACGGAGTATGGGTCGAAGAAAGGCCTGTCGAACCGTCGGCGCCGGGATGCTGCTGGCCCTGTCGTGCCAGTATCTGCTCGGCATTGCGGTGAACCTATGGTTCATCGTTTCAGCTAACAACCCCGTTATTTACTCCAAGGAGTATTTCTAGGGTGTCTGGCAGGTTCTGTGATGGGGACTGGCCGGTGGATCAAGTGCCACCACGCTTTTTCGTCTGCACGTGCTCCTCGGGGTTCTGATCGGGCTCGGCGCGGTGGTTTGTGTACCTCTCCGCCGCCCTCGCGCAACGCTGCATCCTCTTATGGTTCATCGTGACGCTCCTGGCGGTCTTTGGGGCGGCCTTCAGTGGTGCCGGCTTCGCCAACGATGGAGGCCACAATTTCTCATCGATGATCATGGCCGCGACCTGGCTTTTGCCCGTTCTGGCCTGTGGCTTCATCTTTGCGCAATCGCCTGACCGGAAGCGCGGTCGCGGTGCAAACGAGGACACGCAGTCTCACCGGACGCCGGGCACCAGACAAGCGAGGGATCTCAGACGCAACCGTCTAGGACGAGATTGGTGGCCATCGCCACTGAGACGGGCTACGGAGTCATGGACATCGGCGCGAGGCAGTCCACGTTGCAGGGCGCTCCTCAGAGCGCCTGCCCTCCAGAGGTCGAACTCCCCGCCAGAGAGATACCAAGCGCGGAAGCGGACGACTGCAGAAAGGCGCCCGTCGCATGCAGACCAGCGAGCCACTTCGAACCCGCAGTGCTTTGATCAGTCGCTGCTACACTTGCCTCCGTAACGGCGGCAGCCGACCCCGCCCCTCCCGGTTGCAGATCCGTGATCGCCTTTTGGGCTGCTGAAGCGATCGCCTGATCCTGCTCAACCATCTGCTCAAAATCCGAGACAGCACCTTGCGCCTGCGATGTGTCCAGTGGGGTCTTCGCAAGCGCAGAAACCGCTTGTGCCATCGAGGAGACGGTCGAAGCCATGTTGGACAGCGCACTTGCGTCCGGCGACAAGGCCTGCTCCACCGCTTGGAGAGTCTCTTGTGACCCTGGACCGCTTGCAAGAGCGGCGGCAGCGCTGAGCTCCGCGACCAGGGCCGATTGGGATGGCCCAAGTGTCTCGTAGGCGTCGCCAACCGCCAGAAAACCTACCGCAACCGCGTCGGCGTCTTGGCGTTCGGTCAGAAAGGTTTCGATCTTGCCAAGCTCGCTGTGAGCCGCACCGTAGTGAACGTCTGCGGGAAGCACTGCGGAGAAGTCGGCTGCCGCCTCATCGTAGGAGCCGCTCTGCAGTGCCGCTTCACCAGCGGCATAAGCCTCAGAAGAGCGCTCCAACTCGTCAGCCCGGTTGACATCCGCGGGTATCTGGCGGTTGGGCCAGGCACGCTCCGCTTTCGCGTACGTCCCTGCCGCAACCGTATACTGGCCGCTGCGCATCTCTGCGGCGGCGATGAGCAGATCCGCCGCCGCCGCATGGTGACGACTCAACACGGCTGCCCCCGCTGCGATCAGCACCAGCGCCGACGCGCTGATCAACAGAATCCGACCGTAGTGCCTCCGCCGAGGCAAGGGAGTGGCCGCATCCTGTCGCCCGAGATCGTCCTGGCCTTGCACACGGCCCGCCTCCCGCCGATGCACGATCAGAGCAATGGTTCCGGCATCACCCAACCAGCGCGTCGGTATTCCACCCGTGCCCGCGTCGCAATGCCGCCGCGTTCCTTGAAATCACCCACAATCCGCATGTAGAGGGGCTGACACACATCCACCAAATCCTGCAGGATGCGGTTGGTCAGGTGTTCATAATAGATGCCGACGTTGCGGTACGAGAAGAGGTAATACTTAAAGGACTTAAGTTCGATGCAGAGCGCATCGGGAATGTATTCGACGCGCAGCGTACCGAAGTCGGGCAGACCAGACCATGGGCACACAGACGTGAACTCGTCGGTCTCGAGCTCCAATCGGATGAGCTTCCCCTGGTACTCATATGGGAACGTGGCGAGTTGCTGGCGGGCAATCGCATCGGATCCTTCGGTGTCGAAACGCCGTTCGGTCAAGATCGGGTCCGGTACGGGTACGTGCTCGTGCATCGAACTGCTCCTTATCAGCGGTGGCGTTTACCCACCTGTGCCCCCCTCAATTCGTGCAAGGGGTAGAAGGTGTCGCGCCAACGGACCCCGCCACCGCGCAGGGTCACCACGGCGGAACGCACCAGTGTCCATGTGAGCATGCACTGCGCCATCGGATACAGCAAGGACATCGGCCAGGGGAATGAACCAAGAAGCTCCCGGCCGGCGACGCCAAGGGAAGCAGACGCCAGTATCGCGGCAATGACCCAGGGTATCCGGTGCCACCCAGGCGCCAAAAATAGCGCGACCAGGGGCGCGAAGATCATGATCGTAGCCAGGATGGACCAGAGTACGACCGGCAATGCCTGAAAATTGAAGAGAGCAAAGGCGTTCTTCTCGAAGCCTCGGATCGCTGCCGGAACATCGGGATACCACTCAACCGAGAGCGGTGCCTGATCGGCCCCACCGGCACTGGCGATAACGAGCATCTGCCGACAACCTGCCGCCTTCAGTTCCCGACCGAGGGCCATATCGTCGGCGACCGCTAGGGGAATCGCCTCGTGGCCGCCAATGGCGCGGTAGGAATCAGCCTTGACGAGATTGAACGCACCAAAGCCAACCGAACATCGGCTGCCGGGGCTGGCGGCCTCCCAGGGGCGTTGCCAAATGGAAAGCGCAAGGGAGAACTGGGCGAGAAAGACGCGCAGCCAAAGACCTCGCGTAATGATGTTTGGTACGGCGGTCACATGTTGGAGCTGGTGCTCCTGGGCGAACACCACAGCGCGAGCGATGGTGGAGGGGGCAAAGGTGATGTCGGCGTCGGTGAACAGCAGCCACTCTCCTGTGGCTCGGGACGCCGCTTGTGCCAGTGCGTAATTCTTCCCGAGCCAGCCTGGTGGCAGCTCGGTGATATGGATAACCTCCAAGCGCAGGTTCTTCGCTGCGAGGCACTCCAGGATGGCCCCCGTACGATCATCGGAGCGGTCATTGACCGCGATTACTTGCATGTTGGGATAGTCTGTGGCTAAGAGCGTGCGCAGGGCATTCTCAATGGTGTGCTCTTCGTTGCGTGCCGCCAACAGCACGGAAAGACTCGGAAGGGCATCGGCTGCGGGCACGGTTTCAGGGAGCCGGGGCAGACGACGTAGTCCCCTGCGCGTCATCCAGAGCTCTGCGCTCAGGCCGAGCAGCCACACCGACCCAGTGGCTGACCACACCTGAGACAACCAGCCTAGGCCGTCTGCCAGGAGGTCGCGGATCCAAAAGATGACGACGATGGGACCGAACGAGGCCAACCACTGGATGAATTCGGAGAGCACGTTCCGTATCACAGGCTCACCCTGTCTTTATGCATTCTGCATGCAGCGTACGCCGATGAATCCGCTTGCACGACTGGCCGCGACGGACATGTGAACAAATCAGGAACAATTTCTTAATACCATATTCGCCACTCCCTGTGTACCTCCTCTCCGCACCGAGGGATCACACGGGAGGAACACGGGGCCCACGGACATAGGCCATACAGTGTGGCCAAGACCGTACGTGAGCAGCAGGTGTGACGATTGACAACACGGAATGGTTCGGCCAAGCACTGGGCCCGCCGGGCCCGAGGGGGAACCATGCCTTGGCCGAAGATCCCGTCAGGCCCCGAATCGCCTTGGTCGCATTTGGCCGCCCAACGTTCGATCTCGAAATGGCCCGAAGTCTCCTCGGTCAGAGCCGCGCTGCACTGGAAGACCTACCGGTCGAACTCGTGCTATCCTCCGATCTCCTGACCTCCGTCGACGCAGCGGTTGCGTTTGGCGAGCGGTTAGCGAAGGAGACTCTGGATGCCGTCATCTGCCAGTTTACCACGTTTGTGGACGCGCGTTTCGTGACGGCGATTGCTTCTTGTGGCTCATGGCCCATTGTGTTCTGGTCACTGCGCGAACCGGGTCAGGCACCGGGGAGCAGACTCCTCTTGAATTCATTGACCGGAGCCAACATGGCTGCTCAACAACTCCGGCGCATGCGCCGCTGGAGAGCACTCGTGCTCGCCAATCCGGGAGAAACCGCCCTTGCAGAGCGACTCATGCCGCTCCTCGCTGCAGCGGCGGTGCGGCGCCATCTCTCCGAGGTATCGATCGCTGTGCTGGGAAGCGCCCCCGATGGCTTCACCTTCAGTGACCCAAGTCCCGAGAACCTGGCCAGCATTGGCGTCGATGTCCATTTCTTAGATCTCGAACGCATCTTTCAGGACGCAGCAGCGCTTGAGCCCACCGAAGCCGCCACCATTGCGAGCCGACTCAAGGAGCAGATATCCGGCACCGACCGCGTAGACTCCGGGCAGTTGGATCGCGCAGCGACGCTGGAGGCCGTTGTGCAGAGCCGTCTGGAGGCCCTCGGGGCGACGGCGGCCGCCGTACGCTGCTGGCCGGAGTTCTTTACAACCTATGGCGCGGCGGCGTGCTCCTTGGTAAGCAGTCTCAATGAGCGGGGAATCGCAGCAGCCTGCGAGGCAGACATCCTCGGATCGGTAACGATGGACATCCTGCACCGCCTCGCTGGTGGCCCTCCATACCTGGGGGACCTCGTCGAGGTCAACGAACAGGACAATGTCGTGGTCTTCTGGCACTGCGGTGCTGGCGCGTTCTCCCTTGCCAGCCCTTCCACCGGTGCGCAAGCGGGGGTGCATCCCAACCGACAGTTGGGGCTCACGCTCGAGTTTGCCCTGCGGGCTGGCCGGGTGACCATCGCGCGGCTTGGGGAGTGGTCCGGCGGCTTGCGGCTTTTGATCGCGGGCGGGGAGGTTCTGGATCGTCCGCAGCGCTTTCTGGGAACGGCAGCGACCGTACGCCTCGACGGGCCGACAGGCTCCGCGCTCCACACCGTCGAGCGTTGGATCGCCGACGGGTGGGAACCGCACTATGCGCTCATCTATGGCGACGTCCGCAGCGAGTTGATCGCCCTGGGGTCGATGCTTGAAATTCCAACGTGCCTCGGCTAGCTCCCGATCGGCGGGCCGCAACCAGCATCTGGCTTGTGCTGCGGTCGGAGGAATCGGATGATACGCAAAGTGTGAGGGGGATGGATGAATGGCTTCGGACACTAGAGAGGGGCTCCTCTATATCGACGGCGAGCGATGCAAGGGCAGCGCGGGCAGCTTTCCCGTGGAAGACCCAGCCACGGGAACGGTGATCGGGAGGGCCGCCAAGGCGACGGCAGAGGATGCACGCCGAGCGGTCGATGCCGCAGCTGCCGCGTTTCCTGCCTGGTCCAAGATGCCCGGGCCGGAGCGCGCGGCCATCTTGCGTCGCGTCGCGGATCGAATTATGGCGCGTTCTGAGGAGATCGCGCGGGTGATGACGGCTGAGCAAGGGAAGCCGCTTGCGGAGGCACGTGGAGAGGTGCGCATCTCCGCGGACTACTTCTCCTGGAACGGTGAGGAAGCACGCCGCATCTACGGCGACCTCATACCAGCCTCGACCAACCAAAAGCGCCTTTTAGTCCTACGCCAGCCCGTCGGCGTCACAGCTGCGATCACGCCTTGGAACTTTCCGGCCTCGATGCTGGCACGCAAGATCGCTCCCGCTCTGGCGGCGGGATGCACCGTAGTCTGCAAGCCCGCGAGCGCAACGCCACTTACCGCCTGTGCACTCTTCGACGCGATGGAGGAGGCGGGACTCCCCAAGGGCGTTGCCAATCTCGTGACAGGACCAGCGGGTGCGGTTGTGGGCGCGTGGATGGATGATGGGCGCGTGCGCAAGGTCTCCTTCACTGGATCGACGGAGGTCGGGAAGGAGTTGATGCGCGGAGCCGCAGCTCAGATGAAGCGAGTTTCCCTGGAGTTGGGCGGTCATGCGCCGTTTCTGATCTTCGCCGACGCCGACCTCGATGCGGCCGCGGCGGGACTGGTGATGTCCAAGTTCCGCAATGCTGGTCAGACGTGCATCTGCGCCAACCGACTCTACGTGGAGCGAACGGTGGCCGAGGAGTTAGCGCAGCGGATTCGGCACCAGGTGGAGAAACTGAAGGTGGGGCCCGGCGCCCAGGAAGGCGTTGAGGTCGGGCCACTCATCGACCATGAGGCGGTCCAAAAAGTCCACGCACAAGTGCAGGATGCCGTTTCGCGCGGCGGAAGGGTCCTTTGTGGCGGGCATGCCCTCCGGGAAGGGGCGTTCGCGCAAGGGCACTTCTATGCACCAACGGTCGTAACCGATCTGCCGTATGACGCCCTCGTTGCGCGGGAGGAGACCTTTGGTCCACTGATCGGGCTCTGGCCGTTTGACACCGAAGAGGAGGCCATTGCCCTTGCCAACGACACTCCCTATGGCCTCGCCTCATACGTCTATACGCAAAATCTTGGGCGAGCCTTTCGCGTAGCGGAAGGGCTGGAGTATGGGATCGTCGGATTGAACGATCCAGTGCCGACGGTTGCGCAGGCACCCTTCGGCGGCGTCAAGGAAAGCGGTGTCGGTCGAGAGGGCGGTTACGAGGGCGTTTTGGCATATCTCGAGACAAAGTTCGTATCGATGGTCCTCTGAAGCCGTGTGCGCGGCC